>JBPCTU010000651.1:0-4780 GCA_051011515.1 Acidimicrobiales bacterium | reverse complement strand
GTCGAGGTGTCAACACCCAACAACAGTGCCGCGTCCGAGACCCCGACGCCAGCGTCGACGGCGGTGTCTATTGATTGCACAGCTGTCGGTGTGTCGAGGTCGTTGTCCAACGCGGCCCGCACCTCGTCGAGCGCACCCTGACCGGCGCCTGCCTGGACCCACCGTTCGAGCCGTGCAGCCGCTTCCGGCATCATCTGATCGTTCCATTCCCACGAGTCGCGGTAATGGTGTTGAACGATGCCGAGTCGGATCGCGCGGGGGTCGAACTCCTTGCGCAGGTCGGAGACGAAGACCAGGTTCCCGAGGGACTTGGACATCTTCTCGCCGTCCATACGAACCATGGCTTGATGCATCCAATGACGTACAAACGGTTGCCCGGTCGCTGATTCGGACTGGGCTCGTTCGCATTCATGGTGCGGGAAGATCAGGTCGGCTCCCCCGCCGTGCAAATCGATCGTCGGCGAGTCCAGCTCACGCATGGCCAACGCACTGCACTCGATGTGCCAACCGGGCCGGCCCGGTCCCCACGCGCTGTCCCACGCGGGTTCGTCGGCAGCCGACGGTTGCCACAACACGAAGTCGAGCGGATCGCGCTTGTTCGGGTCGTCGGGGTTGCCACCACGTTCCGCCGCCAACTCGAGCATTGTGGATCGGTCGTAGCCGCTCAAAGATCCAAACCGATCGAACGATGAAACGTCGAAGTAGACCGCTCCCCCGCTCTGATATGCGTGCCCGTTCTCGAGCACCATGCCGATGAACTTGCGAATATCGGCGATCGCCGAGGTGGCTCTGGGTTCGCTCCAAGAGGGCAACATGCCGAGAGCGATCATGTCGCTGTCGAACCTGGCGGTCTCTGCAGCCGCCAGATCGAGGTAGTGGACGCCGAGTTCGCGGGCCTTGCGGAGAATGTCGTCATCGACATCGGTGACGTTGCGGACACACCGAGTCTCGTGCCCCAGGTCGCGGAGCCGCCGTTGCAGAACGTCGTAGCCCACGTAGGCCGCCGCGTGCCCGAGATGGGTCGCGTCATAGGGCGTTATGCCACAGGTGTACATGGTGACAACCGGCCCAGGCTCGAAGGGAACAACCTCGCGCTTGGCGGTGTCGAAGAGCCGCACGGTCATTTGCACCTCACTCTACCGGTCCGCCCCCAGCTACTCAGCCTGAATCGTGTCGTCGATTGCGGTGATCTGCACCGCCGAGCGTGTCTTGTAGCGCCGGTTCAGCTGCAACAGCACCGCCGTAAACGCCTCGATCGGCGCGGCGTTGGACAATGACCCGCAATCGAGACCTCTAAGAGCAGGCATCGAAGACACAATCTCCAGGGTCTCGTCGATCGCATCTTGGCGGTCCGCGCACACCAGCACATCGCCAAGGATCGGTTCGTCGATGTCGCCGAGTTCCTTCGCGGGCAGGTGCTGAAATGCTGCTGCTACGCGAGAATCCGGGATCGAGGCTTGGACATCTGCGGCGATGGACCCACGCGGCGGGTAGAGGGCGTGGAATTCGGACCCCACGCGCGCGAGGGCGTTCGCCATGCAGATGACGAGTTTGCCCTTCAGCCTGGGCGACAGCTCTGAAGCAGTTGGAGCCGAGGCATCCCAAGGGGTGGCGATGATGACGATGTCGGCCAGAGCCGTTTGCCCGTTCGACAGACCCTGGAGCGAGAGTTCACGTTCCGCATGTGCTTCGAGCATCTCGTCGACCAGTTCGGCTGATCGCAGTGCGGACCGTGATCCGATAGCGACCTCGTACCCGACCGATGCCAAACGCAACGCCAGGCCACGGCCTGCTGGTCCCGTTCCTCCGACTAGCCCGATTTCCATGGCGGGGACCGTAGCCGCTCGACCTCCGCTGGCCCGAACCACCAGGTGCGCCCGGTCATCGCGCCCTGCGGGTCCGCACCTGGTTCGGGTTCCGAGCCGCGTTACGCCCGGGCTATCGTGCCTCGGACCGGTTCACGGCAACGGAGCACCCACAATGGGCCTACTCGAAGACAAACGGATCTTGATCACGGGGGTTCTCACCGATTCCTCCTTGGCATTCGGAGTCGCTCAAATGGCCTTGGACGAGGGAGCGCAAATCGCTCTCACCGGCGCGGGCCGAGGTCTCCGCCTGACCCAACGAACAGCACGGAAGCTGTCGGCCGAGGTGGACGTCCTCGAACTCGACGTAACTGATCCCGAGCAGGTCTCCGCTACCAGAGAAGCGCTGAAGTCGTCGTGGGGAACCGTCGATGGAGCGCTACACGCCATCGGGTTCATGCCCGAGGTCGGCTTGGGTGAGGATTTCATGGAAGCGGCGTGGGATGACATCGCGATCGGCTTCAACATCTCCGCCTACTCGCTCAAGACCGTCGCCGACGTGGTTGCGCCTCTGATGAGCAACGGCGGGTCCATCGTCGGGCTGGACTTCGATGCGCGATTCGCCTGGCCGGCGTACAACTGGATGGGCGTCGCCAAAGCAGCACTCGAGTCTGCCAGCCGTTACCTGGCCCGCGCTCTGGGCCCCGACGAGATCAGGGTCAACCTCGTGGCCGCCGGTCCGATCCGGACAATGGCCGCCAAGTCAATCCCAGGCTTCGCCGAGTTCGAGGAGGCCTGGGATGGGCGAGCACCCCTGGGCTGGGACGTTCACGACTCGACAGCGGTCGCTCAAGCGTGCGTCGCCCTGTTGTCTGACTGGTTCCCGCAGACCACGGGCGAGATGATTCACGTCGACGGCGGCTACCACGCGATCGGCGCCTGACATCCACTGAACCCTGCGTGGCGGCCCCACGCGTTCAGCGGACTCGCTCCACACCCCGGATCCGGTCGGTCTCGTCGATGATGTCGCCGACGATCGATTCGAGCACGTCCTCGAGGGTGATGATGCCTACCTCCTGATCCCCTTCGCGGACGAGCGCGAAGTGGATCTGAGACCGCCTCATGGCGAACAAGACATCGCTGACCTTGCGGCTTGGCGCAACAACCAGCATGCGGCGAATCAGGTTGCGGCTCACCGGTTCAGCCAACGCCCCGTTCGAGACGTACAACAAATCCTTTGCATGCACGAAACCCAAGACGGTTTGGCCCGAAACCAGAGGTATCCGAGTGTGACCGCTGGTCGTGGCCAGTTCGCTCACCTCGACAACGGTGGCCTGACGATCGGCAACCACGACGTCGTTCCACGGCACCATCAGCGCACCCGCGTCGCGCCCCTCGAAGGCCAGCGCCCCGGCCAGCAGATCATGGCGACTCTCGTCGATGAGGCCTTCGCCTTTCGACGCATCGAGCATTGTCACGAACTCCTGGGCCGTGTGGGCCGTTCCCAGCTCATCAACCTGTTCGATCCCGAATGGTTTCAGAATCAACGCCGCCATCCCGTTGAGGAACCAGACGATGGGCCGGAACATGGTGACGAAGAAGCGATGCGGGGGTGTGACCCTCAGAACTGTGCGTTCTGGTTCCGCCAAGGCCAGGTTCTTGGGGACCATCTCCCCCACGACCATGTGAAGGTAGACGACGATCGTCAGCGCCAGCGCGAAGGAAATCGTGTGCAAGAGACCACTGGGGATGTCTAGGGGCTCGAGGGCGCCTTCGATCAGATGAGCGACCGCGGGCTCGGCAATGAGACCCAAACCAAGACTGGTGACAGTGATTCCGAGTTGAGCGCCCGACAGGGTCAGTGGGATGTTCTGCATTGCCACGAGAGCGGCCCTGGCACGACGGTCTCCATCCTCGGCCAACTGCTCTATCCGAGTCCGACGTGCCGCGATCAGCGAGAACTCGGCCGCGACGAAAAGGCCGTTGAGCAACAAGAACACAACCGCCAGAGCAATCGCCAGACCGGTGTTCATCGGGAACCGTTTTCCGCAGTCGAAGAGGCGGGCATTTGCGTGCTCTTGGGAGCGCTCAAACGCAAAGTGGCGATCCGGCGTCGATCCATCTCGACAACCTCTATCCGCCAGCCGTCGTGGCGCAGGATCTCCCCGGCGCTGGGTATGCGCTGCAGTTGGTCGAGCACGAATCCGGCAAGGGTTTCGTAGTTGCCGTCGGGGTAGTCGAATCCGCAAGCATCGCGGACCTCATCGCGGTGAAGGCCACCGGAGAGCACGAAGACCCCGTCGTCTTCCACGACCGTCATCTCGGTCGCGCGATCGTGCTCGTCATCTATCTCGCCAACAATCTCCTCGAGCAAGTCCTCGAGCGAAACGATCCCGGCAGTGCCACCGTGTTCATCCACAACGACGGCCATTTGAGCTCCGCGGGCCCGCATGTCGAGCATCAGCGACACGAGATCACGACTCTCAGGCACCGCGAGGACCTCACGGCTGATCTCGGTTACCGGCGTGGTCTCACGTTTGTCCGGTTCGATCGCGAGTGCAGCCTTGACGTGCACGATGGATGCGACGCTGTCCAGATCGCCGCGGATCACCGGGAACCGTGACTTTCCCGTTGCCCTGCTCAAGGCGACCAGGTCTGCGACGGTTGTGTCGGAGTCGACGGCGTGAACGTCGATGCGCGGGATCATCACGTCGTCAGCCGTCTTGTCACCGAAACGAAGAGTGCGAGTCAGCAACTCGACCTCTCCGGCGTCGAGGGTTCCCTCTTCGCCCGAGCTGCGGACAAGGAACTCGAGGTCCTCGATCTCGGGCAGCTGTTTGAGCTCGTGAGCCGGCTCGACACCCATCCTGCGGGTCAACCAGTCAGCGGTGCTGTCGGTGATGACAATGAAGGGCGTGGCGATGATGCTGTAGATCTTGAACGGCCGACCCAACAACTTTGCTGTGGGGTTGGGC
>JBPCTU010000650.1:0-5146 GCA_051011515.1 Acidimicrobiales bacterium | reverse complement strand
TTGCAGTGGAGATGGTTCGGGTGAACGCCGAACTGCTCACGGCTGGGCGCACATTCCGAGAGCTGACGTTCGATTCGATATCGCCGCCTCGCGAGGATTACCGGCACTACTCGGTCATCTTCCACGGCGTCGGGCAGTGTGACGAGTTCCCCGACGTCTACTTCCCCCACACCTGGGACGACTGGGGGTTCGACGGGGTCCTCGAGCCGGGAATGGTTCTGACATCCGAGAGTTACGTCGGCTCACGACATGGCGGCGAAGGCATCAAGCTCGAGGACCAGTACCTGATCACCGAGTCAGGCCGTCCAGAGCTCATCACCGACTATCCACTCGACCTCGTCCTCTGAAACCACCAGGACCATGGTGGACATGGAGACGTTCTCCTGAGAGGATTGGAACGGGAACAGAAAATCCGGAAGCTGGGGAACCAATCACCGTCGGCAGGCGTGTGAGAGATGAGCAGTGAGCAAGGCGGCTTCTCTCAACCGGTTGAGCAGCTGGTCGAGATCCCACGGAGCGCCATCGCAACCCCCTCCTGCGGTGGCGCCCCGACGCGTTAGCGTTCCCTCGACATCTGATCAGCTGCGGTCGCCAACAGCGGGCGATCTGGCTGCCGGGAACCCACCGACGCACAGACGAGGGAGGCCATGACAGGCGCATTGAAACTCTGGACGGGCGAGGTCATCGAGGAGTGGATTGACTACAACCGCCACATGAGCGAAGGCTTCTACGGCCTCGTGTTCGGTTACGCGACCGACGAGTATCTCTTGCGGATGGGGTTCGACCAGACCTATCGAGACACGACAGGTGGTTCGTTCTACACAGTCGAAACCCACATCACCTTCCTCGACGAGCTGGCTTTCGGCACCACCATCCATGTCGAAACACTGGTTGTCGGCGTCGACGACATTCGGCTGCACCTGTTCCACGAGCTGATCCGATCAGAGGATTCCGTAGTGGCCGCGACCCAGGAAAGTCTGCTCCTCCACGTAAACACCAACGTCGACCGGGTCGGCCCGATGCGCGCCGATATTCTCGAAACCGGCAAGACGGACGCGCGGGTTCACGAGGGTCTCGGCGACCCGGATAGTCTCGGTCAATCGATTCGCGGCCCCCGGCCGAACAACTGAACGGTGGATGCCTGGAAGTTCTGGATCGATCGCGGCGGAACCTTCACCGACGTCGTCGCGCGTTCCAGTGACGGGCGAATCGTCACCCACAAGCTGTTGTCCCAGAACCCGCAGCTGTACTCCGACGCAGCTACCGAGGGCATCCGTCGGCTCCTGGGTGTGCCGGCGGGTCTGCCCCTGCCCTCGGAGTCCATCCAGGAAGTGAAAATGGGGACCACGGTGGCCACCAACGCGCTCCTGGAACGTCAGGGGGAGCCGACGGTGTTCGTCACCACGAGGGGCTTTGGGGACTCGTTGAGAATCGGATATCAGGCACGACCTGACATCTTCGCCCTCGACATCGTCTTGCCGGAGATGCTGTACGGCTGGGTAGTAGAGGTGGAGGAACGAGTTTCGGCGACGGGCGAGGTTCTGACACCGGCCGACCTCGCCGCCGCCCAGGCCGACCTTCGGGACGCCTACCGCTCAGGAGCGCGCAGCGCAGCCATCGTCTTGCTGCACGGCTATCGATATCCCGACCACGAGCGCCAGCTGGCCGAGGTCGCGCGGAAAGTGGGGTTCGAGCAGGTGTCGGTCAGCAGCGAGGTCAGCGCGCTTCAGAAGCTCGTTCCTCGCGGCGACACAACCGTTGTCGACGCATACCTGTCTCCCATCCTCGGTCGATACGTGAGCCAGGTTGCCAACGAACTCGGCGCTGGTCCTCGGCTGTCGTTCATGCAGTCGAACGGCGGCTTGACCGATGCCCATCGATTCCGCGGCAAGGACGCTCTGCTTTCAGGGCCGGCCGGCGGGGTTGTCGGGATGATCCGTACCGCTGCGGGGGCCGGGTATGACCGGCTGATCGGCTTCGACATGGGCGGGACGTCCACCGACGTGTCTCACTTTGCCGGCGAACTCGAGCGCACCTACGACGCCGAGGTCGCCGGCGTCCGCGTCAGGGCTCCCATGATGCAGATACATACGGTCGCTGCCGGTGGCGGCTCGATCTTGACCTTTGACGGGTCTCGTTTGCGTGTTGGTCCCGAGTCTGCCGGCGCAGATCCCGGGCCTACGTGTTACGGGAACGGCGGTCCGTTGGCAATCACCGACTGCAACGTGTTGTTGGGCAAGTTGCGGCCGGAGTTCTTCCCGCAGGTGTTCGGGCCCGCGGGCGATGGACCGCTCGACATTGCCGCCACCAGGTCTCGTTTCGCAGCGCTCACCAACCAAGTGAATGAGGCAAGCGGGTCGAGTCGGACGGCAGAGGAGCTGGCGGAAGGGTTCCTCGCAATTGCCGTCGAGAACATGGCCAACGCGATCAAGAAGATCTCCGTTCAACGCGGCCACGACGTCACCGACCACACGCTCGTCTGTTTCGGCGGAGCGGGTGGCCAACACGCATGCATGGTGGCCGATCGGCTCGCCATCGAGCGCATCCATGTTCATCCGAACGCGGGTGTGCTCTCGGCTCTCGGCATCGGCCTCGCCGACACTCGCCACGTCGGTGAGCGTGCGATAGAGGCGCTCCTTGACTCCGAGACACTTGCCGGCCTGGAGGCGGAGTTCGCCGGCCTCGAGCTCGAAGGCGAAGCCGCTCTCCTGGAACAGGGGCTCGTCGGGGAAACGATCGAATCGAGCAGGGTTCTCGCTCTGCGTTACGACGGGTCCGACACAGCGCTTTTCGTCGCTGCGGCCGACATCGGTGACGTAGTGGCGGAGTTCGAACACTCCCATCGATCGCGCTTCGGGTTCGTGGCCGACCAACAGCTCGTCGTCGAGTCGATCCACGTCGAGATGTTGACTCCTGGCGACACACTTTCTACCGAGCGCGTAGCCGACGGGTCCGGCGAACCAGAGTTCGTCGGCGAAACTTTCATGGCTGGGGGGCAACGTCAGACGCCGTTCGTCAATCGGTCGGATCTCCAGCTCGGAGTCACCCTGCCGGGCCCAGCAGTCGTCATCGAGAGCGACGCCACCACCGTGGTCGAACCCGGGTGGGGAGCCGAGCTGCTGTCCGACGGTGGACTGGTCCTGGAGAGAGTGGAACCCCGACCGAGCTCGCTGTCGCTGGGTACCGATGTCGACCCGATCCAACTCGAGATCTTCAACAACCTGTTCATGAACATCGCGGAGCAGATGGGGTTGGTGCTCGAGAACACGGCTGCATCGGTCAACATCAAGGAACGCCTCGACTTCTCGTGCGCAGTCTTCGATCCCAGCGGTGACCTCATCGCCAACGCGCCTCACATGCCGGTGCACTTGGGTTCGATGGGCGATTCCATCAAGGCGATAATCGCCAACAACCCGAATCTTGCCCGCGGCGATGTCTACGTCACTAACGCTCCGTACAACGGAGGCACCCATCTACCCGATGTCACCGTCGTCAAACCGATCTTCGGGGCCACCGGAGCGCCGATCTTCTACGTGGCCGCCAGAGGCCACCACGCCGACATAGGTGGAACGGTGCCCGGGTCGGCGCCCGCCGACTCAACCACCGTCGAAGAGGAAGGCGTGCTGCTCGACAACGTTTTGCTGGTGTCGGCCGACGAATTCCGCCACGACCACATCAGCTCGCTACTGACCCAGGCGACCTACCCAGCCCGGAACCCGAAGCAGAACATCGCCGACCTCCAAGCTCAGGTGGCGGCGTGCGAGAAAGGTGCCACCGAGCTGGCCCGAGTTGTGGGTCACTACGGCCTCGATGTCGTCCATGCGTACATGGGTCATGTCAAGGACAACGCCGAGGAGTCGGTCAGGCGAGTCATCGACGCTCTGACCGACAGCACGTTCGAAGCCGTCACCGACGATGGCCATGTAGTCCGCGTGGCCATCACGGTCGATGCCGAAGCCCGCAGCGCGACGATCGACTTCAGGGGCACCAGTCCCCAGCACCCCGGCAACTACAACGCCCCTGCCGCCGTCTGCCACGCCGCGGTCCTGTATGTGTTCCGCTGTCTGGTCGATGACCAGATACCGCTCAATAGCGGGTGCATGGTTCCTCTCGAAGTGATTCTGCCCGAGAGGTCGATGATCAACCCCGAATACCCAGCAGCGGTAATCGCCGGGAACGTCGAGACGTCGCAACTCATCGTCGACACGCTCTTCGGAGCCGTCGAGGCCATGGCCGCATCACAGGGCACGATGAACAACGTGATCTGGGGTAACGACACCCACCAGTACTACGAGACCGTTTGTGGAGGTGCGGGTGCCACCGGCACCGCCGATGGCTGCTCGGCTGTGCAGACCCATATGACCAACTCTCGCCTGACCGACCCCGAGATCCTGGAATGGAGATACCCCGTGCGCTTGGAGTCTTTCGAGATCCGACACGGCTCCGGCGGCTCGGGACGACACGTCGGTGGAAACGGCGTCGTGCGGCGTGTCTCATTTCAGGAGTCGATGACGGTGAACATCTTGTCGTCACGACGCGAGATCCAGCCGTTCGGGTTGCACGGTGGTTCGCCTGGAGCGTCGGGCGAGAACTTCGTGATTCGCAGCTCGGGCGAGCGACAGCAGTTGCCAGGCAACACTCGGGTCGAGGTGGAGCCAGGAGACACGATCGAGGTTCACACACCGGGAGGTGGCGGATTCGGTCCGCCGTCATCCGGAGCCGACGACACTCAGAAAAGCGAGTCTTGAACCGCTAACTCGTCGGACTCGAAGTCGCCAAGAGTGAGCTCGACGCCGAACAGCTGCCCGAGATCGGCTACAAACCGATCTCCCGTCGATGGTCGGCGCAACGACACCATCCGGCCACAGGCGGCAACACACACCAGGTCGTGCTGACCTGAGTCCAACCGAACTGGGTACCGGTGCAGACCATTCCAGTGAGTGGCTTCGGCATCGGCGAACGTCCACGCCTGATCGAGCGGTGACAGTCGACTGTCTGACATCCGTTTCAACAAGGCACCGACATCGGCGGCGCTGACACCGAGTTCTGAGATCAGCCTGTCCGTGAGAACCGGAGTCACCATTCCATCGAGCTTGCGACCTATGGAAACCGACTGTGCGATGCCCAACTCGGTGGTCACCCGATC
>JBPCTU010000649.1:0-8813 GCA_051011515.1 Acidimicrobiales bacterium | reverse complement strand
ACCCCTCGAGCGCAATAGAGCCTCATGGCCTATCGATACTCGGGGGCACGCGCCGATGGCTGATCCGGGGGGACGGGAAGGGGCCAAAAATGCTCTATACCAAAGACCCGTACACCGGCGATCACCTTGTCATCGATGGCACTGAAGTCCTCCGACTTCGGACTCGAGCAGAGGCCTTGGAGATTGCCACCCGCCGCCATGAAGCCGCCTGCGCCGAACGCCAAGC
The DNA here is from genome assembly GCA_051011515.1 of Acidimicrobiales bacterium. Classification (GTDB taxonomy): domain Bacteria; phylum Actinomycetota; class Acidimicrobiia; order Acidimicrobiales; family UBA8592; genus JBPCTU01. The sequence continues at coordinate 8,587 of JBPCTU010000649.1, read as the reverse complement.
GGCGACCAAGAAACGAGCCTGACGAAACCACCCTGGATAGCGGCGTTTGTGCGGGAGCCACCCAGCACGCACCAACTGCCGAAGAGTACGGTCCGGCGATGGACTTCGCGATCCCTGCTCGAACCCAGCAACTCCTCGATGACTTGGACGCCTTCATCGAGTCGGTAATAAAGCCGATGGAGGCCGAAGACGACAACATCAGATTCTTCGACCACCGACGCGAAGACAGCCGAACCGATTGGGACCGTGACGGGTTACCGAACGCAGAGTGGGAAGCGCTGTTGTCCCGGATGCGGGTGGCCGCAGATGCGGCGGGCTTCTTCCGGTATCACCTCCCAAAACGATTCGGCGGTGGTGATGGCACGAACTTGGACATGGCCATCGTGCGCGAACACCTGGCTCGACTCGGACTGGGGCTTCACAATGACCTCCAGAACGAGAACTCGATTGTCGGCAACCTCGTGACCGTCCTCATGATGGAGCGCTTCGGAACCCCGGAGCAGCAGGCCGAATGGATACCGAAGATGCTGGCCGGCGAGGCTCGTATCGGGTTCGGACTGACCGAACCGTTACACGGGTCCGACGCCACCTGGATGGAGACCACGGCCGTTCGCGACGGCGCCGAGTGGGTGATCAACGGCGAGAAGTACTGGAACACCGGCCTGCACCACGCCAGCCACGACTACATCTTTGCCCGCACTTCGGGCGATCAAGGCGACGGGCTCGGTATCACCTGCTTCATCGTCCCGACGTCATCGCCGGGCTTCACCGTCGAAGAGTTCATGTGGACGTTCAACATGCCCACTGATCACGCCCACGTGCGCCTCACCGACGTGCGAGTCCGTGACGAGGACATCTTGGGCGACGAAGGCCACGGGCTGGCAACGGCGCAACTGTTCGTCCACGAAAACCGAATCCGACAGGCGGCATCTTCGCTCGGAGCCGGACTTCACTGCATCGACACTGCGGTCGAGTGGGCGAGGAACCGCACCACCTTCGGAAAACCACTCGCCCAGAATCAGGCGATCCAGTTCCCGTTGGCCGAGCTCTACACCGAAGCCGAAATGCTGCGTGCTCTCATCTGGAAGACTGCGTGGCAACTCGACGAAGGCGTCGACCACATGGAAATCACCGACAAAGTCGCCATGTGCAACTATCGCGGCAACCGCTTCTGCTGTGATGCAGCGGACCGGGCCATGCAGACCTGCGGCGGCGTTGGTTACGGCCGAGCCATGCCATTCGAACACATCTATCGCCATCACCGCCGGTATCGAATCACCGAAGGGTCCGAGGAGATTCAGATCCGCAAGGTTGCCGGCAAGCTGTTCGGGTTCTCGAGCCGAGCCAAAGGTTGACCATGACGACGCCAAGCCACGACTACGAGGGTCTTTGTGCCGTCGTGACCGGCTCTACCTCAGGGATCGGCGAAGCCACGGCATGCGCGTTCGGCGCTGCCGGCGCGTCGGTTGTTGTCACCGGGCGCAGGAGCTCAGAGGGCCAACGTGTTGTGGACAAGGTGGACGCGGCCGGAGGGACCGCGATATTCGTCGCCGCCGACGTCAGAAGCTCCGACCAAATCGACTCGGTCGTCGAGGCCGCGATCACGACGTTCGGAAGGCTCGACTTCGCCTTCAACAACGCTGGCATCTTCGACCGCATGCAAGACTTCCACTCCTACGACGACGATGCCTGGGATGCGATTATCTCGGTCAACCAGACAGCGGTCTTCAGGTGCATGAAGGCCGAACTGAGTGCCATGTTGGCCTCCCCAACGCGACCTGTCGGCGGAGCCTCGATCGTGAACTGCGCATCGACCGTCGCGCACCGAGGTAGCGACCGCGCGAGCCCTGCCTACGTCGCAAGCAAACATGCCGTAATTGGTCTCACTCGGCAGGCCGCAATTCAGTATGCGAACGACGGCATCCGTGTCAACGCGGTGTCACCAGGACCGACACTGACCGAGGTTGCGGCACCCCTGATCGCCGAAGGTCCCGATGCGGTTCGATCGACGCTTCGCGGTCTCAACCCGCGCGAGGTGTTTGTGGACGCGAAAGATGTCGCCGATGCCGTCCTTTATCTGTGCAGCCCGAGCGCGTCGATGATCAACGGCCAGGACATCGCTCTCGACGGCGGCCAGCTCGCAATGCTCTGAACCCACCCGGCCGCGAGTGAGATGACCGCGCACGGCATCGTGAGGCACAATGGATGTCAGGCTTGTCCCCGGCTTCGGTGAGATCTCTCCCAGATCTCGGGAACAACGGGCAACAGAGACTGAGGATCATCAAGATGACCGACCTTGCACCACGATCTGAGGCCAACTGGCAGTCACCAGCACCCACTCAGGCGATAACGGCACATCGGTACACGTCTACCGATTACATGCAGCACGAGTGGGAAAGAGTGTGGCCCAAGACCTGGTTGTTTGCCGCCCTGGTCGGCGACCTGAAGGAACCTGGCGAATACGTGGTCTTCAACTTGGGGCACGAATCCATCCTCATATCGTGTGACGACCAGGGTGAGGTCGGGGCCTTCTACAACGTCTGCCAACATCGCGGAGCTCGGGTCATGGTGAACGACCGGGGCTGGGTCAAGAACTTCGTCTGCCCCTATCACGGCTGGACCTACGACAATGCCGGCCAGCTCGCGGTCGTTCCCGACGAAGACCGTTTCGCCTCGGGAGTCGACTGTGACGAGCGCTCCCTCAAACCACTCCGATGCGAGGTCTGGGCCGGCATGGTCTGGGTGTGCATGGACGAAGAAGCGCCACCGCTGGCCGACTACCTCGGGCCTCTGGTCGATCTCATAGAGCCATATCGCACCGAGGAAATGACCTTGGTGACAGACCAGTCGGTAAGCCTTCACTGCAACTGGAAGGCAGTATTCGACAACTTCGGTGAGCTCTATCACGTCGAACACATCCATCCTCAACACGCGACGATCTTCGATTGCCCAACCGCCGACGTCGGTTTGTACCGCCAAGGTCACACCGGGGTGTTCATAGACGGATTCACGGTGAACTCTCGGCTGCCCATCCCGGAGATGCCGACACCTCACATGTCGACACAGATGAAGAAGCTCGGTATGGACCCCGAGGACTACCGCGGCCGGGTCCTAGATGTTCGAAAAGACGTTCAAGCGGCCCGTAGGGAGGTTGGCCCAAGACTTGGTTACGACTACGAGCTGCTCACCGACGAACAGCTGTCCGACATCGTTCAGTTCAACTTCTTCCCGAACACGATGATCACGATCCAACCCGACGACATGCTCATCATGCGGGCCCGCCCCCACCCCACCGACCCGAACCAGTGCTGGTGGGACAAGTACACGTTCATGATGACGCCCGAAGGCGGCGAGGAAAGTGCCGGCAGCTTGTCGTTCACTCCGCGCAACGACCCTCGCGTCAATCCGGGCGAACGAGTCCCCCACGACGACTTCACCCAGGAACAGATCATCTCAGGGGAGAAGACCATGACGATCACGATCGATCAGGACATTCATCTGATCCGAGACGTGCAGGCCGGCATGCGTTCTCGGGGATTCGACAACGCGCTGCTGAGCGACGAAGAGATCCGAGTGACCCACTATCACCAGTGGCTCGATCACTACATGGGTGAGACGGGTGCCGACCCGGTGGTCAACTGAGTCAACTAGTTGGCTTGAGCGAGCTGATGGCCTGATCGATGGCGTTCTGGAGCTCGCCGGCAAGTATCTCAACGTGTGGTTGGGCCAACATCGACACATGTCCGCCGGGGCAGTCGATGACCTCGAGGCCGCCACGTGCGGTCTCGCCCCAGCCCATTGTGCCGTCGCCGCGACCATGTCCGAAGGGATCCTCGACGGCTCGGAAGACAACCATCGGGTGGTGACGAGGTGTGACGACGTACGCAGCTGCAGCATGGACGTTGGCCTCGACGAACCCTCTTATTCTCAGACGATCGGGTAGCTGTAGTCCCAACACCTCGCGAACACGCTTCTCCATTCGTTCGAGCCTGCGTTTCGACCGCATCCCGACGCGGGCGAAACGAGCCGAGAAGTACGAGACGGGGTGGTCTCGAAGCTGGCGTAGATGGCGACGAACCCTGGTCGATCCACCATTCGTACTCGCAGGGCCGGCCGCATCGAACAGAGCGACAAGCGCGACCTCGCGACCTCGGGCGGCGAGATGATCGGCCAACTCGAACGCCACCGACGATCCGATCGAGACGGCCGCGAGAACCACCGGGCCCCGAGGAGCGACGCGCTCCACTTCGTCGGCGTAGATGGCCGATATGCGCGCGACCTCTGTCGGAGCCGTGGCATCCTCGAGCGCTGACGCAATACCCAAACCGAAGACCGGTTGATCGGGCCCGAGTGCTTCGGAAAGCGGCCGGTAGTAGAGGCCGTTCCTCCCAAGAACATGTACGCCGAAGATCGGGGGACGCGTGCCTTCGGGCTGAATATCGACGACGAACTCTTGTCGATGGCTGCTGACGTCCAGTCCATCCAGCAGATCTGCAACACCGCGAGGGGTGGGCCGTTGGTAGAGCTCGGCGACGGCGAGACGGACTCCTGAGGTCTCCTCGATGCGATCCAAGAGTCTGAGCGCTATCAACGAGTGGCCACCGAGGTCGAAGAGCGACTCGTCGGGCCCGACGTCTGACACGCCAAGGACCTCTTGGAAGTGAGACATCACCTGGCCGAGCACCCGGTTGTCAACCTCGTTATCCGATACAGACGATTCCTCAGTTGCCACAGACAGGCTGGCCGCGGCTTCACGATCGAGCTTGCCGTTGGCTGTCCGAGACAGTTCGTCATGAACCACCAGTTTTCGTGGCTGGAGACCCGCTGGGAGTTGGTCGCGTAGAGCCGCCTTGAGCAGTTTCAGATCAATGGAGGCCCCAGGTGCGGGTTCGAGGTGAGCCACCAACTGCTGCTGATCAGATGCGGCTCGTAATTCTTGTTCCAAGAACGCCGCTGGATCCGAGTTGTCGGCTGAGGCTGTCATGAGCCTCGCTAATTCAGCCGGGTCGGCAGAGCCCACGAGATCGTCGAGACTTCTCGGGTCCGTCGCGATGACTATCGCTGCTCCGATCGCCTGATCCCGGAGGATTGCGGCTTCGATCTCTTCGGGCTCCGCGCGGACTCCGCCGACGTTCAGTTGGTTGTCCAGCCGGCCTCGATACACCACGGCACCGTCAACGACCGCCGCCGCGTCACCAGTCCTGAAGAACCTGCCGAGGTCACCTTCGCCGAACCTGGCCAAACTGGCTGTCGGGTCCTCCAGGTAGCCCGCCACAACTCCTGGCCCACCGACGATCAACTCACCACGGATACCCTGGGGTACCGGTTTGCCGCTCGGGTCGACGATCTCGACCCAGACGCCGGGAATTGGTTTTCCAATCGGGGTATCTGCGTCATCCGGAGAGCAGTGGTGGAGCGTCGACCAGACCGTCGCTTCGGTTGGGCCGTACTCGTTGGCCAACCGGCTCCCAGGACGTAAGCGGAAGTGCCGATCAACGAGAGCCTTTGGACAGGCTTCGCCGGCAACAATGACCTGACTTGGCCATGCGAGCTGATCCTCCCCTCTTTCCAGGAGCGCCGAATAGAGGGTTGGGACCACCAACGTGTGAGACACCTGACAGTCCGAAATGAGCCCCAGGAGTGCTTCAGGGTCGCGAACCTGATCCTCGGTCGGCAGGATGACCGTTCCCCCCGAGAACAGCGTCCAGAACAGCCCAGCGACGCTACTGTCGAAGGACAGGCTCGATACGAGCAAGAACCGGCCGGGATGGCCTTCATAGGCAAGTGTCCTGGCCGCGGTGCTACCTGCAAGTTGACGAACCGATACAGGCACCCCACGCGGCTCGCCGGTTGAACCAGATGTGAACATCACGTAGGCCTCAGCATCGCCATCGAGTGAGTTCCAGGTCGGAAGCTCGGCAGGGTCCGCTGGGCGCCGGATGTGACCAGGGTCGAGGTCCAGATTGGTGACGGCCTCGTTGTCCGAAACCAACCCGACTTTGGCACCGGCCTTGCGAGCGATGAGGCGCTTCCGCTCGCTGGGGTAGGTCGGATCGACAGGCACGTATGACACACCCAACCGAAGACACGCGACGATTCCGGCAATGAGATCCCCGGACCGTGGCAAGCAGAGAGCCACTCTCTCCCCAGGTTCGACGCCAGCCTCGACGAGAGCCATCGCCAGCTCTACCGATCGAGTTCCGAGACGGGACCAGCTGAGCGCCTCGGAACCACAGATCACGGCAAGCTGCTCGCTGCACTTGTGGATCTGGCCGGATATCGCCGGCCACACGAGCTCATCGATTACAACCTCTCGACCCAACAGCAGGCTCGAGCCATCCGACGGCAGAGACACGTCGCCGACGAGGGTTTCGGGCTCAGCAAGCCCAGCGCGAGCAACTGCTTCGACATCGGCCAAGAACTCCTCTGCCTGGGCACGGCTCATTCGAGCGCCGGAAAACTCCATGCTGAGGTCGACGTTCGAGCCATCGACGTTCACAAAGAGGGTCGCCGTGTCGGCGACGGCGGAGCCATTGAACAGGACTCTGTCTTCGACCGCCTGGCCGCCGAACGAACTGTGGCCCGCGTTGTCGTAGGCAAGCATCACGTCGATCCTCGGCAGGACATCGCCACGCTCGCGCCTGGCCTTGACCACGTCTGCGTAGGGGTAGGTGCGATGAGCGAGGGCGCGCCTAGACGCCATACTCGCCGATCTGGCCACACCCGCAAACGAGTCATGCGGCGGACACTCCACGATCAACGGCAAGGTGTTCAGGAAGTAGCCGACCAGCGAATCTGCGAGCGGGTGGTTTCTGGTTGATGCCACTACGCCGACACCGACCGAATCGGCATCCATGCGCCGGCTCGAAGCCACCGCGAGCGCAGCCAGCATGACGGAAAATCCGGTTGCGTCCTGCGACTCGCCCAAGTCAGCAGCAGTGAATCCGGCCCGCTTGTTCACGTATCCGTCTGCTGCCGCGGAATCCGGACGATCGAACATCCACGAAGACGACGGGTAGTCGAGCGACGACCAGAACCGACTGTCGGCGTCGGTGATCGTCGACTCCTGCCAAGCGGCGAATGATGGATAGTCGATCGTTGGACGTTCGACTGTGCCGCCGTGGTACAGAATGTCGAGTTGGTTCCACAGCAAGCGAGTGCCCTCGGCGTCGATGGCGACGTGGTGAATGACCAGCAACACCGCCGTCCTTCCGTCGTCGAGCGGCTGGACTGCACAACGAATCAGCGGCCCATTCGCCGGATCCATGGGCGGTCGGTGCCAGCGCTCCAACACGGCGGGCAAGTCCGCAGGCGCAACGGGTGGCTCCGGGTCACATCGTTCGACCATCTGATCGTCAGCGAGACGACGACGGGTACGCCCGTGGGTCCACGACAGCGGCACATGCATCGAGGCGGCCTCGATTAGAGCGCCGAAAAACCTGTCTTCGTCGAGCTCAGCGGGGACGACGAACAAGTGGCCGACGTTGTAGCGGCCGGGCGACGCGGCGAGAGCTTCGTCCAACAAGATGGCCGACTCCCCGGCGGAGGGTCGCGGGACATCGGCTGGGTGCGTTACCTGAACTGGTGTGGTGAGGCTTGTGGGCAAGCTCGAAGCCAATTCGATGGCCGCCGCCAAGCTGCGGGGCGTGGTGTGTACGAACGCAAGATCTTCGGAGATCACGCGACCGACGACCTCACCTACCGAGACCATCATGTGCATTGCCGCTAGTGAGTCTCCACCAAGAACGAAGAAGTCGTCGTGGACACCTATCGGATCTACACCGAGGAGCTGTTCCCAGACGACAATGATCTCCCGCTCGGACTCGGATGGTCGGTCGCCGCCCCCACCGGCCTGCACCCGGTGCTCTCGTCGCGGCGCCGGCAACGCGCGCTCGTCGAGCTTGCCGTTGGTCGTCACCGGTATCCGGTCAACCTCTACGAAGGCCACTGGGATCGCGTGAGCCGGTAGAGACTGAGCAAGGAACGACCGAAGTTCGACTGCAGCAATTGGATCATCTTGACCTGCCCCTGCTGGCACGAACCACGCTGTCAACAATTGCGGTGTTCCCTCTGTGCCGGCTAGGAGCCGCACGGCCGCCTTGGCCACGCCGGGGTGGCTCTCGAGCGCACCCTCGACCTCTACAGGTTCGAGCCGGATCCCGCCCACCTTCACTTGAGTGTCTGCTCGACCCTGATAGACGAGCGTCCCATCGTCGACAAGCCGAGCCAGATCTCCGGTCCGGTAGTAGCGCTGGTCCTCGAACCAGAAGAACGGGTGCGACAGCTGCGGTGTCGGTTCCCCCAAATATCCCTCTGTCAAGCCGACGTGGCTTATGCAGATCTCACCGAGACCTCCGATCGGCACGCGGTTCCCATCGGTGTCGAGCAGCAACAGAGACACGCCATTGCTCGGGGCACCGATCGGCACCTCCGGCCGCACTGACAGCTCGCCAGGTTGAGCGCGATGAAGCATGCACTCGATCGCAGCCTCAGTGGGCCCGTAGGAGGTGAAGAGCTGCAGCTCCGGGAACCGCTCGTAGCACCGAGCAGCCAGGCTCGAGCCGAGAGCTTCCCCGCCGATCACGAG
>JBPCTU010000648.1:0-3525 GCA_051011515.1 Acidimicrobiales bacterium | reverse complement strand
GGCACGCTGTTCGGTGCCCAGATTGTGTTGTTCCTCGAACATCACCGCGACGACCGGCGCATGTTCGGCGACGATCAGGATGTGTTCGTAGACCAGGTGGTAGAGCGTCTCGAGCGGGTCGAGGCCCTTCTCGTCGATCTGGCGGACGGAGTCCAACAAGCGGGACTGCGCCCGGTTGTAGATGTCGGCCAGCAGCTCATCCTTGCGGGAGTAGTAGTAGTAAAGGGCCGGTCGAGTGATGTGTAAACGTGCCGCAACGTCCTCGAGGCTGACACCCAGGTAGCCGCGATCGTTCATCAGCTCGGTCGCCACCTCGACGATCCGTTCCCGAGTGATGTTTCCCCTACGTTGCGCCAACGGTGGACACTCCCTCAACTCGCACGCGTGAACAGTCGCGCGCCTGGCCATGGCTCGCCGGGACAGATGTCGACCCGGCGACGCATGAGTGCCACCGAGTGCACCGAGCGTACAGAGCGCTGACTCGTAGTTTTTGCATGCTGCGCATCGAGTTTGCACCCAGGGCGAGATGACAAGCAAGCGCCGACGGTTGGTGCCGGAAGGTTTCGGCGGTCCGGGTGCCCGTGATGGGGTGCTTGACAATGTGCCATGGATGGGAATAGGAATACTCCATCGAAAGTCCACCAAATAGTTGGTCTACGTATGAATTCTGCCTATGAGTGAGGTCGGCGCAGGCAGCGAAAACCTGCCCCTGAGCGGGTTGCGCTGTGTCGAGTTCTGTTGGGTCTGGGCCGGCCCGATGATGGGCCAACATCTTGCCGATCTCGGTGCCGAGGTCATCAAGGTCGAGTGGTACAAACGTTTCGACCTGTATCGCACCCGCGGCGTGGAGCGCTTGCGCGGTCATATGGCCGAGGGCGTTCGGCGCGAATCGTCGTATTCGTTTCAGAGCCTCAACCGGAACAAACTCGGGTTCGCCGTCGACCTGAAGAGGTCTGAAGGGGTCGACCTGGTCAAGGGGCTGATCGCCGAGAGCGACATCTTGATCGAGAACTTCACCGTGGGGACGCTCGACCGTATGGGCCTGGACTCCGATGTGTTGAATGACCTCAACGATCAGTTGGTGGTCGTCTCGCTCAGCGCCACGGGTCGCGGTAGTCCGGTGGAGTCCTTGCGGTCTTACGGCTTGATGCTGTCCGCGCTCGGAGGTTACGAGAGCCTCGTTCGCGATGAACACGATGAGTTCCTCGGATCGCCAACGTTCGTGATGAGCGACCCCAATGCGGCGCTGTTCGGCGTGTTCGCCGCGCTGGCGGGAGCTCTCCATGCCCGCGAGACCGGCCTCGGGGCCACATATGAGTGTTCTCAGGTGGAGGCGGTGGCGAGCTTGATGGAGACTCCCCCGAGGTCGGATCAGGACCGGCCAGTTGGAAGTATTCGCGAGACCGCCGACGGCGGGTTTGTGGCGATCAGCGACCCGGCGAACGACATGCCGGGCCAACCCGATGGCGCGGAGGGGTGGGAGCGCAAGGCCACGATGTCGGAGGTAGTGGAGCGTGCGCAGGCTGCGGGTCGGCTCGCCACCCCTGTGGAGGACCTGGCGCAGACCTCTGCATCGGAGCTCTTTGCTGGCTCAGAGACTCGACAATCGACACTTCACCCGATCTCCGGGGAGCGTGATCTGGTCGCCACGCCCTGGCACATAAACGGTCGACGAGCGCCAGTGCGAAAACCGGCTCCGCTGCTCGGTGAGAGCAACGAATACGTCTTGCGTTCCGTCTTGGGTCTGGATGAACAGGCCATAGCTGCTCTCCACGAGAGCGGCGTCGTGGACGAGAGTTAGCGGTCGTGACCATGGGGGGACACGTCGGATTGACAGAGTTGATGGGGCGGTGGTACGTCTTCACACCAGTTGACGCGCGCGTCAACGAATCCGATGGCGATCGTGTGTCTCTTGGGGGGGTCGACAGATGAGCCAGGACAACCGGGGTGATCTGTCGTTGCGCCCCATCCTGCTGGGGCCGATTTCGGCGTCAGCTTGTGGCTCACCTGGGACGCCGCGATGAGCGAAGCGACCGCAGTCCAGCGAGAAGTGCTGCTCGAGGTACAGGGCCTTGCTAAACACTTCCCTGGCGTTCAGGCGCTCGCCGGCGTCGATTTCTCGGTGCGGGCCGGCGAGATCCATGCACTCGTTGGTGCGAACGGGGCCGGCAAGTCGACTCTCATCAAGATCCTCGCAGGCATCGAACACCCCGATGCCGGGACCATCGAGGTTGGGGGCAAGGTCGTGGAGATTCACGACGCCAACCAAGCTCGTCATCTTGGACTCGCTTTCATCCACCAAGAGTTGACGCTCGTGCCGCGGATGACGGTGGCCGAAAACTTGATGTTGGGCACGCTCCCCAACCGGATGGGTTTCGTCACTCGCCGCGAGATGCGCAAGCGTGCCCGAACTGCTCTGGATGATTTTCTTCCCGATCTCGACCCGTCCATCAAGGTCGAAGAGCTCGCTGTTGCTGAGCAGTGGTTGGTGTCGCTGGCCCGGGTGACTCTCGAGGAGGCGCGTGTGGTTTTCCTCGACGAGCCCACGGCGGCCTTGGGCGCCCACGAGGTAGAGGTGCTTTTTCGTGTCGTCCGTAGCGTGGTGGATCGCGGCGCCGCGGTCGTCTTCGTCTCGCATCGACTGCCCGAGGTTCTGGAGCTGTGCGATCGCGTGTCGGCGCTACGCGCCGGCCACAACGTCGGCACCTACCCGATCGCTGAAGTCGATCATCACAAGCTTGTTGAACTGATTGCCGGTGAGGCCACGCCGACTTCGACAGTGTTGGAGGTCAGCGACAACCCCGGTGAACCCGTGCTCGAGGTCGAGGGCTTGACGGGTGGACCCCTCCATGACGTCAGTTTCACGCTTCGCCATGGTGAGGTTCTCGGGGTCGGGGGTCTGGTCGGCTCAGGGCGAACCGAACTGTTGGAAACCTTGTTTGGTGAAAGACTCGCTGAGGCGGGGACGATCAAGCTCGACGGCGAACGGATCGAGTTTCACCGCCCTGATCAGGCCGTGAAGGCTGGCTTGGCAATGCTCCCGGAGAATCGCCGGGACCAGGCATTGTTCTCGGAGCGATCCGTCCGCGTGAACACTGTCATGTCTCACCTTCGCTCGTTCGCACGTGGGTTTCTCAGAGTTCCGAGCAAACGACTCGAGACCGAGGCGACTGTCGACCAAATCGAACGACTTCTGATCTCAACGACCGGTCCGCGTCAGCGGGTGGACGAGCTCTCGGGTGGCAATCAGCAGAAGGTCATTGTCGGACGCTGGCTGTGTGGTCCCGTCAAAGTGTTTCTCGTCGATGAACCGACCAAGGGCGTCGACGTGGCCGGTAAAGCCGAGATCCTGCGGGAGCTGCGCACGTTGGCCGCAGACGGTGTCGGCGTGATGGTGGTGTCGTCGCAACTCGAGGAGGTGGCAGACGTTTCCGACCGAGTCCTCATCATGCGAGAGGGGCGCTCCCTGTGCGTACTCGATGGGCCAACAACTGAAAACGAGATCTTGCAGGCGTGCTTCGAACA
>JBPCTU010000647.1:0-7874 GCA_051011515.1 Acidimicrobiales bacterium | reverse complement strand
ATAGGTCCATCGATGGCCAAGCACGTTTGCGAGGCGACCTCGGTCAACGAGCAGACCCGTGTCCGTGACCTGACCGACGAAGAGGTCGCGAAACTCCGCGGCTACATCGAGGGTGAACTTCGCGTTGAGGGTGACCTTCGCCGAGAGGTTTCACAAGACATCAAGCGCAAGATGGAGATCGGTTGCTACCAAGGCCTCCGGCATCGGCGAGGTTTGCCGGTTCGGGGTCAACGCACCCACACAAACGCTCGTACCCGCAAAGGCCCGAAGAAGACGGTGGCCGGCAAGAAAAAGGTGATGAAGTGAAGCACTTCTCGATCGAGGGGCTGCGCTGATGGCAAGTCCTCCCGCAGGCGGCCGCCGGCCGCGAAAGCGTGAGCGCAAGAACGTGACCCACGGAGTGGCTCACATCAAGAGCTCGTTCAACAACACCATCGTTTCCATCAGCGACCAGCAGGGGAACGTGCTGGCATGGGCCTCAGCCGGCAACGTCGGTTTCAAGGGCTCTCGCAAGAGCACACCCTTCGCGGCTCAGATGGCAGCCGAGCAGTGCGCTCGTCGAGCCATGGAACACGGCGTGCGCAAGGTGGACGTTCAAGTCAAGGGCCCGGGTTCGGGTCGCGAGACCGCCATTCGCTCGTTGCAGAATGCCGGTATCGAGGTCACTGGCATCAAAGACGTGACCCCCGTGCCGCACAACGGCTGTCGCCCAGCGAAGCGACGGAGGGTCTGACAATGAGTCGTTACACCGGTCCGAAAGCGCGTGTTTCGCGTCGATTGGGCACGAACATCTGGGGCACCAAGGGCGAGACCATCGCACTTGACAAGCGCCCGTACCCGCCTGGCGATCACGGGCGAACCCGCAGGCGCGGCAATGCTTCGGAGTACTTGCTCCAGCTCCAAGAGAAACAGAAGGCCCGGTTCAGCTACGGCCTAACCGAGGGACAGTTCCGTAACATCTTCAAGGAAGCCTCACGCCGGCAAGGTGTGACCGGTGAGAACATGCTTCGTTACCTCGAGCTTCGCCTCGACAACGTCGTGTATCGCGCCGGTTGGGCATCGACCCGGCCCCAAGCACGTCAGCTTGTCGGTCATGGCCACATTGACGTGAACGGCCAGCGGGTGAACATCCCCAGCTATCGCCTCCGGAAGGGTGACCAGATCACCCTGCGTCCCAAGACTCGCGAGATGGTGACCGTTCAGTGGAACCTCGACGTCCTCGATCGTCAGGCCCCGGCCTGGATCGACATGGTCGAAGACGGGTTCGGTGCGGTCGTACGCGAACTCCCGCTGCGCGAGCAGATCGACATCCCCATCCGAGAACAGCTCATCGTCGAGCTATACAGCAAGTAGTCCCTGCCCCATCCGATTCATCACCGGCCTGTGCCGGCGAAATCTCCCCAGAGGTAATCATGCTGGTTATTCAGCGCCCGTCAGTCGAAGCAGTAGACGATGAGTCAACGGACCGTCAGAGGTTCGCAGTTGCTCCGCTCGAACCCGGCTTCGGCCACACGCTCGGCAACTCACTCCGCCGAACGTTGTTGTCGTCGATCCCCGGCGCAGCCGTCACCCAGGTGCGCTTCGACGACGCCTTGCACGAATACGACACCATCGCCGGGGTCACCGAGGACGTCACCGAGATCCTGCTGAACGTCAAGGATCTCGTGCTGCGGTCCCACTCTGACGAACCGGTTGTGCTACGACTCGATGCCCGAGGTCCGGTTGTTGTCACTGCCGCCGACCTGTCGGGTAACCCCGAGGTCGAAATCCTGAACCCCGAGCTCGAGTTGGCGACAGTCAACGGTAAGGGCCGTCTGGCCTTCGACCTCACGGTGGAGCGTGGTCGTGGCTACGTATCAGCTGAGGTCAACAAGACCTCGGCCACGATCGGCGTCATTCCCATTGACTCGATCTACTCCCCGGTGCGACGCGTGACCTTCGAGGTCGAACCCACCCGAGTTGAGCAGTCGAACGACTTCGACCGACTCGTCCTCGAGATCGAAACCGACGGATCGATCTCGCCGCGTGAGGCGCTTGCTTCGGCAGGAGGCACGTTGCGTTCGTTGGTTCAACTCGTCGAAGAGATGAGCGAAGAGCCGCAGATTCTCGAATTGACCGACGTCGCAACCGGTACTGCCGGGTCTCCGGACCTCGAGTTGCCGATCGAAGACCTCGACCTCTCCGAGCGGCCTCGCAACTGCCTCAAGCGCGCGCAGGTCAACACCGTTGGCGAGCTGCTCAGGAAGACCGAGGATGATCTCTTGGCCATCACGAACTTCGGCCAGAAGTCCTTGGACGAGGTCATAGTGAAGTTGGACGAGCGCGGCCTGCAGCTCGCCACTAGGGACTAGGTCCGGACAATGCCAGCAACCCCGAAGAAGGGCCGGCGCTTCGGCGGCAGCTCAGCGCATCAGAAGGCGATGATGGGCAACCTCGTCGCGTCGCTCATTGCTGCCGAAGGCATCACGACCACTGAGGCCAAAGCCAAGGCCATGAGGCCGATCGCCGAGAAGATCATCACCAAGGCCAAGAAGGGTGGGTTGCACAACCACCGCCAGATCCTGGCTTACCTGCGTGATCAGGAGATCGCCGACAAGCTGATGGAGGACGTCGGTCCCCGATACGCAGACCGCCCTGGCGGTTACACCCGCATCCTCAAGGTGGGTCCCCGGTACGGGGACAACGCTCCGATGGTGCGCATAGAACTGGTTTGACCGGCTGTCGGGCTTCGTGCTCGCCAGAACCAGCCGAGCGGATGAGCCGGCTCCGCGCCGTGGTGGCATACGACGGTGGCGGATTTCATGGCTTTGCAGCCAACGACGGCGTCCGGACTGTCGCCGGCTCTATCGAAGCGGCACTGGCTAAGATCGCCGGGACGCATGTGTCCATTACATGCGCCGGGCGCACCGACAAGGGTGTCCACGCCCGTGCGCAAGTTCTGTCCTTTGACTGTCCTGCACGGGTGGATCCAGTCGACCTTCGGTCATCTCTCAACTCGATGTTGGGTCCGGAGATCTCCTTCAGAGAGGTCGTTTCGGCGCGCCAGAGCTTCGATGCAAGGTTCTCGGCGATCAGGCGGACATACAGGTATCGGGTACTGAACGCCGACACTCCGGACCCGTTCTTGGCCAACACCAGCTGGTATGTACGAGGCGACTTGGAAGTCGACGCCATGAACCTTGCGGGTGGCAGCCTCGTAGGGACACACGACTTCTCGTCGTTCTGCCGCAAGCGTCTGGTCACCATCGACGGGGTCGAGACCGAGGCTGACCCGACTCGGGTGATTCGGCGTCTGGAGTGGGTGCGATCCGACGAGGAGATCGTCGACATGTGGGTGACAGCGAATGCCTTCTGCCACCAGATGGTGCGATCGATCGCTGGGACACTGGTCGAGGTCGGTCGGGGTAGCCGTACCGCCGCCTCCTTGCCCGATGTGCTGGCAGCAAGGGACCGCCGCTCCGCAGGCCCGGTTGCGCCAGCGCGAGGGTTGACGTTGTGGCAGGTGGACTACGAAGCCGGAGCCTTCTGAACGGTTGAAGCGGTTGGAAGAGGTATGGGCCGCTCGTATGCTGGTCTGCTGGCCCGGCGCCCGTCGGCACCCGCGCCCAATTCCCCAAGCCGACCCTGGTTCGACAGAAGACGAGATCGTGAAGACGTACACTCCCAAAGCTGATGAGATCGAGCGGACCTGGCATGTGGTCGACGCCGACGGCCTGGTCCTGGGCCGCATGGCGACCGAGGTTGCTCGGATCCTGAGGGGTAAACACAAGCCGACCTTCACCCCTCATCTCGATACCGGTGACCACGTGATCATCGTCAATGCCGACAAGGTCGTGCTCACCAGCGACAAGGCCGGTGACAAGGTCATGTACCGCCACTCGGGCTATCCCGGCGGCATCAAGTCGACGACATACGAGAAGATGTTGGCTACCAACCCTGCCGAGGCCGTGCGTGGCTCGATCCGGGGGATGTTGCCCAAGAACCGGCTTGGCCGCCAGATGCTGACCAAACTCAAGGTCTACTCCGGCCCCGATCACCCACACCTCGCCCAGAAGCCTGAACCTCTCGAACTCGAGCAGGCCCGGGCCCGAGTTACTTCCTGAAACCCTGAGAGATAGTTGACGATGACCTTGCTTGCCCAGACAACCGGACGGCGAAAGCGTGCAGTTGCACGAGTGCGAGTCAGCGTCGGTGATGGTGCCATCACCGTCAACGGCCGCAAAGTAGAGGATTACTTTCCCTCCGACACTCACCGGATGGTTCTGACAGAACCACTTCGCATCACCCAGACCGAGGCCGCCTACGACGTCGATGTGAGGTTGCATGGTGGCGGGCCTACGGGTCAGGCTGGAGCGTTGCGCCTGGGTCTGGCGCGAGCTCTCGTGGAGATCGACGTCGAGATGAGGGAGCCGCTCAAGAGGGCAGGCTTCCTCACGCGTGATCCTCGCAAGAAGGAGTCAAAGAAGTACGGCCTCAAGAAGGCCCGCAAGGCTCCGCAATACTCCAAGCGCTGACAACGCTGTTTGCCTGCGCGACCCCGTAGGGCAACTACCTTGAGCTGTCGATGAGCCTGAAGTTCGGGACCGATGGCATCAGAGGCCGCGCTTACGACGAGTTGACCGTGCGCGATATCGAGGCCCTGGCGAGAGCCGCGGCACGAGTGCTCGGCACGACCGCGGTGGCGATAGGGACCGACACGCGCGAGTCGGGTCCTGATTTTGTCGCTGCTCTAGGACGCGGGTTCAGTAGTGAGGGTGCCGAAGCCTGGTTTCTGGGTGAGGTTCCCACACCTGTGGTGGCCCATACCGCGGCCCGGCATCAGGTAGTGGGAGCGATGGTTTCGGCGTCGCACAACCCGTACTACGACAACGGCGTGAAGCTGTTCGCCCCCGGAGGCCACAAGCTGAGCGACTCCCAACAGGCGGCACTCGAGGAAGAGTTGGCCAGGGCCGAGGTGGGGGGCGACCCCTCCAGGTCGGTACCCGACGTTCTATCCCCGCGAAGGGATGAACTGGTGGAGGAATATCGGAGCGACGTTGAGGCGTCGATCGAGAGCCGCACGTTGAACGGGATAGACGTCGTGGTCGATTGTGCCAACGGGGCAGCGTCCGGTATCGGCCCAGACCTGCTTCGCCGGCTCGGAGCCACGGTCACGACGTTGCACGATCGACCTACAGGCCGAAACATCAACGATGGAGCAGGTTCCACGTCCTTGGCGGCCCTGCAGGCGGCGGTGGTTGCCGGCAAAGCGCACATGGGTATTGCATTCGACGGAGATGCTGATCGGGTGCTGGCTGTGGACGAGGATGGACAGGTCGTCGACGGCGACCAGATCATCGCCGTGTGCGCCATCGACATGTTGCGCCGTGGAGTTCTGGCTGACGACACCGTGGTTGTCACGGTCATGACAAACCTCGGATTTCATCACGGCATGGCTCACCGGGGCGTCCATGTTCACGAGACACAGGTGGGCGACCGCTACGTGCTCGAAGCCCTCGAGGCGAACGGTTGGTCGCTCGGCGGGGAGCAGTCGGGTCATGTGATCTTCCGAGACATGGCGACTACCGGTGATGGAATCTTGACTGCGGTGCAGCTACTGGACACCGTGATCCGCGCAGATGGCAGCCTTCGAGAACTGGCCGGATCGGCCATGACCCGACTGCCTCAACAGCTCCGCAACGTCGAGATTTCAGGCGACCCAACAGCCGCCATGGATGCGATCGCGTCCGACATCTCTCGGGTGGCTGCGAGTCTCGAGGGTGTCGGCCGGGTCTTGGTCCGACCTTCAGGGACCGAACCACTGATCCGGTTCATGGCCGAAGCCCCGACTCAACAACAGGCCGACGCCGCAGTTGGGCAATTGATCGAGGCTCTCAACCGCTCTGGGTGACACGGTCGCCACACACGTGAGCGGAGCCAGTGCGGGGGGCTCACCCGCTTCGCGGTCCTGCGACGCCGACACCGTACAATCGTGCAAAACCACCGTGGGGCGTTGTGGCAAAGGCAGGCAGCTGATGTGCGGGATTGTGGCGATCGTGAGAAGGCACGCAACGCGCCGCCCACCGAGCCGCGACGAGATTACGTCGGCTCTTCCGGCGGGCCTGTCCACCCTTCCAGCAGACGCGATGGCCCTGGGAAAGTTGGCCGATTCCTTGCAGGCGGTCAATGGCCTCCTGAGTGGGGTGCCGGGGGTCACCGCGCTGTCTGGTGATCCCGATCTTCGCGGCGTTGTTGATGCCACGGTTGCAGAGATCGAGCTTGGGGTGGAGCGGCTCGAGTCGAGCCTCGAGCAAGCCAGCGACGTCGAGAGCGTCGAGAGGGTCAATGCCGAGGTCTTGAGGCTGAAGGATGCCTGCTGGGCGCTACGTCGTGATCGGCTGCGAACTGCACAGGCAGTGGTCGAACTTTGTGCCGGCAACTTGACACCCGCCGGTCTCGAGGCCTTCACGTCGGTCCAAGAAGCGTTGTCGGCGATCGACAGGCTCGAGGTGCGCGGGCGTGATTCTGCGGGGTTGCACCTGCTGGTCCGAGAACACGGCCTCGACCTCGACTCGCCTTCGTTGTCCGCCGTGATCGAGCGCAGGGCCGCCGATCCACTCTTCGGTTCCGGGTCGGTACGCGTGGCCAATGGGCACCTGAGCTTCGTGTACAAGGCCGCCGCAGAGATCGGCGAGCTCGGCGACAACACCGCCCAACTCCGAACGGCCATTACCGAGGATGAACTGCTCCACCAAGCTCTGAACAACGACGTCGCCGGTGTGACCGTGTTAGGCCACACTCGGTGGGCGAGCGTCGGGATCATCAGCGAACCGAACGCCCATCCATTGAACTCCGAGCTGCTCGACAACCCAGGTCGTCCGTACGTCACGGCAGCTTTGAACGGAGACGTCGACAACTTCGTCGACATCAGGGCGGAAGCGAAGCTGGAGATCGCTCCGGCAATCAGTACCGACGCCAAGGTCATTCCGACTCTGATGGCGACCCATCTCGAAGCCTCAGACGAGCGTGGCGAGCTCTCGGGAGTCGACGAGTCATTCCGCCGTACCGTGGCCACGCTAGAGGGGTCGGTGGCGATCGCTGCCAGCGCAGCCGTAGCTCCTTCGAGGCTCCAGCTTGCTTTGCGGGGCAGTGGCCAGGCGTTGTACGTGGGTTTCACTGAAGACAGTTACATGGTCGCAAGTGAGCCTTATGGGGTGGTCGAGGTCGCTGACAGCTACCTGCGGCTCGACGGGGAGACCCCAGGCAATCTGGACAATCCCACCGCTAGTCGGGGACAGATCGTCACCCTCGACGGCCGCGACGCTGGAGATCTGCGAGCGATCCGCCGGGTCGCGTACGACGGCACTGAATTGCCCGTCGACTCCAACGAGTTGGTAGAGCCGGAGATCACGACGCGAGACATCGATCGTGGTCCGTTCCCTCACTTCCTGCTGAAGGAGATCTCCGAGGCACCTCAGTCTTTCCGCAAGACACTTCGGGGCAAGTTGATCGAAAGCGACGGTGGCCTCGAGGTCAGGCTCGACCAAGCTGCGCTTCCCGACGACGTGAAGCAGCGGCTTCGAAGTGGCGCCACGCGTGAGATATTGGTCATCGGCCAAGGAACTGCAGCTGTGGCCGGTCAAAGCCTCGCGATGATCCTGGCCAGAGAAGATCTCCCCGGCATTCGTGTGGCAGCCCTCCCCGCGACCGAGTTGTCCGGCTTCGGCCTGCGCGGCGACATGAGCGACGTCTTGATCATCGCGATCAGCCAGTCGGGCACGACCACCGACACGAACCGGACCGTCGATCTCGTGCGGGCCCGTGGTGCGAGCGTCATCGCGATCGTCAACCGCCGCAACAGCGATCTCACCGACCGGGCCGACGGTGTGCTCTAC
>JBPCTU010000646.1:0-9432 GCA_051011515.1 Acidimicrobiales bacterium | reverse complement strand
GAGCGAATCCCGTCGGAGAGGGAAATTGTTGCGGGGTTCGGAGATCGCCAACACGTCGTCCTCGCGGACGGTTTCGTGGAGGCAGCTGGAGCCGCCGCGCGATTCGGGTTCCAACTTCACGCCAATGCGGTAGTTGGTTCCTTCGCCAGGGCCGTTGGTTAGCGAGTACTGCCGAATGAGTCCGTTGGGGAGGTGGACATCGATGTGGGCGCCCGGTTGTTGCGTCGGGAGTCGGTCGCCGATGGACTCCAGCTCGAATCCCGCCACCCCGTCGGCGGCTTGCCACTTTCTGACAACACGTACTCGTAGTGGCGCGTTCCGTCCCGCGGGCGACGATGGCAGATCCACCTGCGTGAGCGATACCTGTTCGATGGTCGCGACCATGGGTTCCGGCGCCGGCTTGGTTGCTGCGTCGGCCTCGATTGTGTCGCGGAGGCGTGACAGTTCGTGGTTGTGGTCACGCAGCACTGTCAGCCGATCGCTCTCGGGTGGGGTCTGGGCCAAGACCGGCCGGATGATCGACTGGTTGGAGTCCACCGGCTGCACGAAGAAGACGGCGGAATCGAGGTCGGCGAGGTGTTCGAGCACGAGTTCCATCGGCGCATTGACGGGAAGACTTCGCAACGCGAAGGCCTCGCCGTCGACCAGACCGAACGATGGGATTTCGCCCTGAGGGTCCTCCCCCGACCAGATCAAGCCGTAGCGCTCGGTACCGGGGAAGGTCCGGTTGCAGATCGTTTGAGCCGGCGCGTCAGCGGGGTGGGCTGGGATGTAGGTACATCCGGCGGTGCGGTTCGCGTATCGCCAACCGTGGTACTGGCACCTGAGTTCGCGGCCGTCGTTGATTCCGATCGACAACCGAACCCCTCGATGCAGACACCGGTTCTCCCAGACGTTGACGAAGTCATCGTCGGCGCGCCAGACCGCAAGTTCTCGGCCGAGCAGCTTGGCCTGAAAGGTGTGGCGATACGGCAGGTCGAGGGAGGTGGCGATTGGGTGCCAGCTCGTCAGCCAGTCTTGTGAACTCATGTCATGCCGCCCTGATGACGCCGTAGGAGACGCCGAGCTCGGTGAGCCATCGGCGGTAGGTGATTGCCACCTTGTCGGCTCGGATCGGTGTTTCGAACCTGGGGTCCAGAGGTAACAACTTCGGGTGTTGGTTCTCCAGGATGGGTTTGTCCTGGGCGAAGATCGTCTGCTGGAACCGCCGTATGCCCGCCTCGCTGTTGTTGTCGTCGATGAGGCTGAGGAACATGGAGGCTTCGATGTAGTCGTCTGACACCGACCGCGCGAACAACCCGATCACGTCCATGCGAGACGGGGCTAGAGGGCACGACTTGTAGAGGAGGACGCAGTACGGGTGCGGCACGCGGTAGACGTATTCACTCATCTGTCCGTCCTGCGCTGTCGCTGCGGCAAGCGGCTGGTAGAAGAAACACTCGGTCGCCCAGATCTCGTTCGTCGTGGGTTCGATGGAAACGTCGTACTCGGCGACCTCGGTATGTGGTTCGATGCCGAGGATCCCGGTGTGCACATATGGGAAGTGGCCCATGTCGAGGAAGTTCTCGATTGCGCGCGGAGCAGAACAGTGAACCCCGATGGTGGCGGCATGAATGTTGCGGCGATCGGGTTCGTCGTACTCCGGTATCTTGAACAACTGCTCTGGGGGTGAGCCGAGGCTGGACCAGAGGTAGCCGTACGCCGGCAGGACCGGGAGAGGGTCTCGCGTCGGATCGTCACAACGCCAGGCAGTGTGGCGGCCGTTTTCGACTCTGTACCCGATGTCCACACCCAGCACTGTTGTGTCGCCGGGAACGCCGGGCTTGACCTCTTCCAGCACCGCGATCGGGTGCCATTGGTCGAGGATCACCGGATCAGAACACGGGCTGGTCTTGCGGGTCATCGGCAGGCCTTGCGAGCTTGATTGATACCACTTATCAAAGCACCTGGCACCGTGTACGGCAAGAGGCGGCTCCGGTGTGTGCTCACGCCGACTCGAGCGTTGTTCGCCAAAGCCTGCGATAGGCGATGGAGAATGTGTCGGTGGGCAACGCGACCTCGCCGGGGTGGTCGAGGGCGAAAGGCACGTCGCGGGGTCCCAGAGACTCGCAGATGACCCTGTCCTCCTCGTTGACTGCGGCCTGGAAGTCGCGCCAGGGTTCAACTGCGTCGCCGCCGAGGTTGGTCCGAGCACTCTGTTGGAAAACCAGGCTGGACGTTTCCGACTCCGGCAATGCTGTCATCTGAACACACTCGAGTTCACCATCTGGGTAGGTGATCGTGAGCATGGATGAGAAGGGAAACGTGAAGTCGTACCGGTACTGGGCCTCGACCACCTCGACCGAGCCGTCGAGGGTGTTCCGGTATTGCTGGAA
Organism: Acidimicrobiales bacterium; assembly: GCA_051011515.1. GTDB lineage: Bacteria > Actinomycetota > Acidimicrobiia > Acidimicrobiales > UBA8592 > JBPCTU01. The sequence goes on along the minus strand of JBPCTU010000646.1, from coordinate 7,057 downwards.
GACTCCAACCGTCGACGTGAAGCCCGCTTGGGTTTCGTCGATCTTCTGCACCGCCACGGGGCGCTCGGCTGGCCCGAACGTCTCGCGGTGAATCGTCGGGAAATGGGCCAGATCGTTGAAGTTCTCGGCAACGCGGCTGGCTGACGCCTGCCACCTCGTGGGTCCGATTTGGAAGGTCTGTGCGTCGGGGCGGTCGAAGATCGACCAGTCGGGCACAGACCCGGAAGGTTCCTCCAGGCAGGCCCAGATCAGCCCGTGTTGTTCCGCGCAGTGCATAGTTTCGAGGTCGAGCCTCTTCGGGAGCCGCGCATTCGGCCGCGACGGAAACCCGATGCAACTGCCGTCTGCACCGAACCTCAGCCCGTGGTACGGACACGTGAGACCGTCGTCGACGTAGCCCCCGAGGCTCAAAGGGCTGCCACGATGGGGGCAGCGATCGATGGCAACTCCCACCGTCCCGGCCGTGCGGAACACCACGAGCCGGGTACCCAACAGGTTGACACCAATTGGCCCTTCATCGATCTCATCGCTTAGAGCGACCGGATGCCAATGGCGCCGAAGCACCGCGAACGCTCTTTCAGTCGTTGATGTCGCTGCCATGGCGCCTCAACTCCCTGCCGGCCCGATGACGGGATCGAAGATGTCCATCGCTGCTACATCCACGGCACCGACATCGGTGATGGCGTAGTCCGGAATCGCTGTGATCGGGAGGAAGAACAGATACATGAACGGCCAGTCGACCGAGCAACCGAGCGTTTTGGCGGCGTGGTCGATCGCCTCCTCCTCGTCGCGCATCTCCGCCGGGTCGAGGTCCGAAACGATGCCGCCAATCGGGAGTGGCAGGAACCGGATGATCTCGCCATCGTTGACGACCACCTGGCCGCCCCCCTCTGCTGCGAGATAGTTGACTGCGATGGCCATGTCGTGTGGGTTCGCGCCGATGACCACAATGTTGTTGTCGTCGGGAGCGGTCGACGAAGCCAGTGCTCCTGTCTCGAGACCGAAGCCGCTGACAAAGGCGGTGGGCCGGTTCGAGTTCTTCCCGTAGCGCTCGACCACACTCACGAGCGCCACGTCTTGGCCGGGGTCGGGTGCAACGGTGCCGCCGGTGGCCACCAGCGTGACGTCGCGTCGCTTGCGCACGAAGATTTGATCGGTGACTTCGATGGTCAGGGCAGTGACGGCGCCGTCAGCGAGATCGGTGCCCACCGCGAAGTCGGTTGCGGACGCGGCTTGTATTGGAAACGGGCCGGTGAGCAGCCCCTCGCGGTTGGGGGGCTCGAGGTCGATTGTGAGAGCGCCGTCGCGAGCCACGAGCTCGCCTCCAACCATCACTGCTGCTGCCCGGAAGTCTTGGAGGTCGTCGACGAACAAGACGTCTGCAAGACGGCCGGGGGCGATCGCTCCGACGAGGTGATCGACTCGATATGCCTCTGCAGCGTTGATCGTTGCCATTTGGACTGCCGTCATCGGGTCTATCCCGGCAGCTATTGCCATTCTGACCATGTTGTCGAGGTGGCCCCGGCTCAACACGTCGCTCGCCACCACGTCATCGGTGCAGAAGCTCACCCTTCGGCTGGCTCCTGGCGCGTGTTCGAGAACGAGGCGAATGTTCTCATCTAGGAAGTGCGCGAAAGACGATTCACGAATAACGATGTACATGCCATTACGCAACTTCTCGAGGCACTCGACAGAGTCGTAGCTCTCGTGGTCCAGCCTCACTCCTGCGCTGAGGTAGCTGGACAGTTCGGTGCCGCTGGCCATCGGTGCGCAGCCGAACACCGGCAAGCGGTTCTCTCGTGCGATCTCCAAAGCGGCGAGCACGTCCTCGTCGCCGGTTGTCACGAATTCGCGGACGGTCTCCCAGACGCCGACACACTCGGGCCAGTTCTGCCCGGTGCGGTGGTCCTCGGGCCCGAAGTAGTGCCCGACGGTCGACGTGGGCACGGTGTATGGCGTCTTGCAAGGTGCGCCCCAGAACACTCTGAGGGGGGTTTGTTGTGACTCGCGGAGGAAGGCCTCGGCCCCATCGAGGCCGGCCACCACGAGGATCTGGTCGAGGCCCGACACGACATTCACCGTGCCCAGTGGAACCAGCATCTTCGCGGCGCTGGTGACCGAGAGTTTTGAACACTCGATGTGTTGGTGGCCATCGAACAACCCCGGCACCAGGTACTTGCCCTGAGCACCCACGACTTCGGTTTTGGGCCCGCGGTAGGCCGAGACGTCACCGATCGCCACGACGGTGTTCTCGTGGATCGCGACGTCAGCTGGGTAGATCTCGGCCGATACGACATTCACCAGCTGACCACCCTCGATGACACACGAGGCTGGGATTCGGGCCGCACCAGCATTGATGAGGTCGGCTATGGGTGGCTGGACGGCCACTTCAGCTCGCCTCGTCGAAGGCTGACACCATGGTCAGGTAGTCGGCCTTTCGGGAGGCTTCGAGCCAACTCGCCTCGAAGCTGTTCTGCACCAAGGTTCGGATCTCGTCGGTCCCGAGACCAACCTCCTGTTGGACGCGGCTCAGGTTTTCGGCCATGTACCCGGGGAAGTACGCGGGATCGTCGGAGTTGACGGTGACCAACATTCCCTTTTCGAGCATGGTTTTGATGGCGCCGGCTTTCGAACCATCGGAGACATAGGCGTTCGATATCGGACAGACCGTCAGACCCAGGCCGCGCTGTCGGATCTCCGCGACCAGTTGCTCGTCCTCGAGTGAGTTGACGCCATGGTCGATTCGGTCGACACCAATATCGTTCAGACACTGCCAGATGTGAGTCACCGAGTTGTCCTGGTCCACATCGCAGTGCATCGTGAGTTGGTAGCCCTGGCCACGCGCAGCTCGAAAGACCTCGGTGAACTTGATGGGTGGGTTCCCCTTCTCGTCAGAGTCCAGACCCACCCCGAGAATCCAGTCGCGATAGGGCTTTGCCTGCTCCAGGGTCTGGGCTGCGGACTCAGCTGACATGTCCCGCAGGAAACACATGATGAGCTGCGAATGGATGCCGTGAGTGCCGGCAGCGTGGCCCTGGGCCCGGCGAATACCGCCGATGACCGTCGCGAAGTCGACCCCTCTCGACGTATGAGCTTGTGGGTCGAAGAACATCTCGACGTACACCACGTTCTGTTGAGCGACGCGGTCGAAGTACGCGGTTGCGAGGTCGAAGAAGTCGTCCTCGGTCAACAGAACGCTCATTCCTTCGTAGTACTGAGCCAGGAACGATGGAAGATCATCGAAGTCGTAGGCCGATCTCATCTCCTCCACGCTCTTGTATGGGAGTTCGATGCCGTTTCGCTCGGCCAGGGCGAACTTGAGCTCGGGCTCGAGGGTGCCTTCGACATGGACGTGTAATTCGGCCTTTGGGATGCCCTGGATGTAGCCATCGATGTTGTCGCGTGTGTTCATCCCGGTCCTTTCGTGACTGATCAGTTGTTGTCTTGGTTGGTGGCGATGAGAATCACCCTGGCCGCGGTGTCCGACTCGAGATGCCAGCGGTGGCGGTTGGGGCCCTGGTAGAAGACGATGTCACCGGCCTCGAGCGATACGTCGTCGAATCGGTCGAACTCGACGCGGATCTGGCCTGACAGGCAGTACACGGCATGTTCGAACGTGCTTTCGAACCACTCGGCGATGTGTCTTCCAGGTTCAATCGTGAAATCGAAGACTTCGGTAATTGCTCTCCCGGCGCGGAACACGCCTCTGCCGGCGGCCGATGTTGCGTCGTCACTGACTGCCATGCTCTGGAACTCCGGCGATCGGATGACCTCGATCTCCGCGCGTGGGGGTCCGGGGAGCAATTCGGGCGCTTCGACGTCGAGGGCTGCCGCGATGCGGTACAGGGTGGCTATGGCAACTGAGGTCTGTCCCGACTCGAGCTGGCTCAGAAATGGTTGGCTCACGCCTGCGGCGGCTGCGAGCTGGCGACCAGACAGCCCCTTGGTAGTGCGGACGTCTTTGAGCCGTGCGCCGATCTGGGCAGCCAACTCGTTGTCTGATCCGTTCATCTAACGAGCCTCTCGTGAGTACGGTTCGCCCAGAGCGGCGGGGCCGGCGATCTTGCGGGCCCGCGCCGGGTTGGCGGAGACGAGGATCACCACGATGTAGGTCGCGATGAAGGGGAGCATGTTCAAGAAGTCCGATGGCACATCCACGCCGGCGATCTGCAGCGTGAAGCCGAGGTTCCTCAGTGCACCGAATATGTAGGCGGCGAGGAGCGCAACCCATGGACGCCACCCCGACAAGATGACCAACGCGATCGCGATCCAGCCGGCTCCCGCGGTCATGCCTGCCTGCCAGGTACCCAGGACGGCCAAGGCGAGGTAGGCACCGCCGATACCCGCCCCCAACCCTCCGATGAATGTGAAGAGGTACCGCTGTTGGGTGACACCGATCCCGGCTGCGTCCGCGGCTGCGGGGTCCTCGCCGACCGCGCGTAACGACAGGCCGGCGGTGGTTCGGTAGAGGAAATAGCTGGCGGCTGCGACAATGGCCCACGACAGGTAGACCACGATGTCGTGACCGAACAACACCGGCCCGACAACCGGGATGTCGCGGATCGCCTCAGGCAGAATCGGGTCGACGTCGACGCCGTTGGCTTCCTGGATGAGCGGGTCTTCGCCGCTGTTGCCCCAAAAGGCCGATAACCCGTTCCCGACGATCACCAGAGCCAGGCCCGACACGATCTGGTTCACGCGAAGTGAGATTGCCAGCAATGCGTGGATGAGGCTGAGCAGTCCGCCGGCAAGCCCGCCTGCAGCCAGTGCCAGCCAGAGGTTCTCGGTCTGTATCCCGGTCCAGAAGCCGGTGACCCCTCCTACAAGCATCATGCCCTCCACTCCCAGGTTCATGACTCCCGATCGTTCGGTCATGATTTCGCCGAGAGCGGCAAAAAGAATCGGCGTGCCGGCGGCAACGGCACTGACGATGGACAGGATGAGGACGGAGTCGTTCATGCCGTTATGCCCCTCCGGCGGTCTGAGCTCTGGAGGGTTCTCCGGAGGTCGCGACCTTCTTGGAGATCGTGACCTTGTTGGAGATGAAGAACTCACCTGCTGCCACGAACAGGAAGATCAAGCCCTGCAGGAAGAAGACGACCTCGGAATCCACGCCGATTCTCTGCAGGCTGCTCCCGGACGTGACCACACCAGCCAACAGAACCGCGACCGGCACGACGGCAAGCGGATTGAAACGTGCAACTGCGGCCACGACGATGCCCGTGAAGCCCAACTCGACCGCAAGGGCCCGTGGGTCGAGCGTCTTGTGCACTCCGCTGACCTCGATCGCTCCGGCCAATCCGGCCAGAGCCCCGGACAGGCCAAGGACTGCGATGATCTTCTTCTTCACCCTCATGCCGGCGTACCTGGAAGCTGAAGGTGAGTCGCCAATGGTCCGCAGTTCGAAGCCCCAGGTCGTCCTGCGAAGCACCCACCACAGAATCACCGCAGCAGCCAGCGCAATGAACACGCCATAGTGCAGCCGATACGAAACGAGCGGGAGTTCGGCGCTCTCGGGAATGACTTTCCCCACCGGGAACGTCGCGTCGGGGTCTCGCCAGAAGCTGACAGAGCCAAAGATCAGGTAATTCATGAAGCTCAGCGCGATGAACGTGAGCATCAGGGTCGTGATCACCTCGTCGGTGTTGAAGTACGCCTTGGGAATGGCAGCGAACCCTGCCCACACCGCACCGGCCAGCGCGCCTGCGACCAGAACGGCAAGCAACATCAAGAACTTGGGTGTGTCGGCGGGCAACGCCACCGCCAAACCACTGGCAGCTATCGCGCCCATGTAGAGCTGGCCCTCGGCGCCGATGTTCCAGATCCTCATCCGAAAGGAGACCGCAGCAGCCAACCCCGTCAATGTCAGCGGCGTGGCAAGCGTTAACGTCCGGGTGAAGGACCGCCAACCGTTGAAGCTCGCATCGATCATCGTCTCGTACGCTTCGAGCGGGTTGCTGCCAGAGACCATGAGCACCAGGCCTCCTACAACGGCCGCTGCCAGGAGAGAGGCCAAGGGAACGCCAATTCGGAGCGCTACCGATTGTGTGCCTCGCGGCGTGACGGAGATCCGGCCGGCCATCAGAGGTGTGCCTTCGCGCCGGTCATGAGCAACCCGAGTTCGTCGAGGTCGAGCTCTTGTCGGAGGTACGAGCCCACGATTCGACCCCGGTAGATGACAAGGATGATGTCCGATAGAGCGGCTATCTCCGCCAGGTCCTCGGAGAACAACAACACGCCGCGCTGGTGAGCCCGCTCATCACGGAGATGACCGTGGACCGCAGCGGCGGCGGCGAGATCGAGTCCTCGGGTCGGCGAAGCGGCGAGCAGAATGTCGTGGGGTTGCGTGAGTTCTCTGGCCAGGATGGCTTTCTGGAGGTTGCCACCTGACATCAAGCTCACGGGCATTCCTTCGCGGGCGCCGCGAACATCGAATTGTTCAGTGAGCGCTCGAGATGTGGACTCGATCGAGGCCGTGGACAACACGCCATAGTGGCTCTGTGGGCTCTTGTAGTAGTTCTTGAGCGTGAGGTTCTCTTCGAGCGTCATGCCTCTGGCGAGTCCGGTGCCCAGCCGGTCCTCGGGGACGTAAGCAAGGCCGGCCTCAGACCTGGCCCGGGGACTGAGACGGGTGGCGTCAACCTCACCAAACCGAACGGACCCGGCTCCGATCGACCGCAGGCCGGCAATTGCCTCCTGCAGCTCGCGCTGTCCGTTGCCGGCCACGCCGGCTACCCCCACGATCTGTCCTGCCCTGACCTCCAGGGTGGCACCGTCGACAGCGACGAGCCCGCGATCACCCCCGACGACCAGGCCGTCGACCTGGAGCACCGGCGAACCGTCAACCAGCGGTCGGGGCTCGATGGAGATACTTTCGGACTCGAGGTCGCTCCCGATCATCATCGAGGCCAGCTCTTCTGCGTTGGTGTCGGACGTGTCGATTGTCCCGGCGTTCCGGCCATGACGCAGAACACTCACGCGATGGGTGTGGTTGAGGATCTCCTCCATCTTGTGGGAGACCAACACGATTGAGTGTCCATGCTCGGCCATTTCGCCA
>JBPCTU010000645.1:0-9430 GCA_051011515.1 Acidimicrobiales bacterium | reverse complement strand
GTCCTAGTGTTGGCGGCGATGACCGAACGGAACCGTACCCTCCCCGCGCTAGGGCCCACAGATCTGGTCTGGGATCACATGAGCCGCCACCCTGCCGACGACCCCGTCGGCCGGGTCTACGCGGCCGCCGCAGCAGGCTTCAGCGGCATCGGGCTCTTTGTCCGACGTTGGCAAGACCTGCGTCAAGATCCAGCGCACGTGGAACGATTGGACGAGGCGCTTGCCGTCACTGGGCTCTGCATCTGGGGGATGGAGGTGTCCCGAGGGTGGAGTCACGACCACCAGCTGGACGAAGAGCGCGCCCGATTCGAGGCCGCCGCCTGGGATCTTGCGGCCCGCTACGGCTGCACCTACATGCAAGCCATCGGCCGGGACGTCGGCCCACCCGAGATGGCAGCAGTCGGGTTTGGCGCACTGTGCGATCGGGCCGCAGAACACGGAGTACGAATCGCGCTCGAGTTCGTACCCGATCTCACCGACATCGAGACCGCGCAACAAGCCATCGAGGTCGTCGAAAGAGCCGATCGCAGCAACGGCGGGTTCTGTGTCGATAGCTGGCACCTCACGCGTTCGACGAACAGGCCAGATGACATCCTCGATATCGCGGGTGAGCGGGTCTTTTCGGTCCAGCTCGACGACGGGCCGATCATCGCCGAAGACGATGACTACTACACCGACACGATCTCCAACCGAGTCGTCCCGGGCCAAGGGGAATTCGCCTTGGTCGAGATCGTCCGGAAGCTCGACGAGATCGGGTTCAGTTGTCCTATTGGTCTCGAAGTACCCTCCGTCGCGCTTTGGGCGATGAGCGTCGATGAAGCTGCTCGAGTCGTTTACGACGGAATGCAAGAGGTCCTCGCCCAGGCCAGAGGCACCTGACACCACCGTTCGAGAAACGGTCGGATTTCCAGTTGCGGCCGGGCCCGGGTCACTGCCGTTGCTGGGATTCTCGCGTCGGCACTAGTGTCACCGAACCGGATGCGGACGGAGATATGTAATGCCCAAACTGCTCGATGCATTCGCCTCGGAGCACCCAGACTCGACGGCGTTGGCAGACGACCATGGCCGTACATCCTGGGCCGACCTGCACGAGCGCACGCGTCGGCTCATCAATGTGTTTCAGGCTGCAGAGCTTGGCCCGGGCGACACCATCGCTCTTCTGATGGGCAACCGTCGCGAGTGTTTCGAGGTCTTTCAGGCATGCGCTCACACCGGAATCACCTTCGTCCCCATCAACTGGCACTGGGTTCCTGACGAGATCGCATACGTGATCGAGGATTCGGAAGCGAAAGCCCTCATGGTCGGCGCCCGTTTCGCCAACACCGCTAGCGAAGTTCTAGCCGACCCGCGCTCAGAATCGGTCCGCCTCGCACTTCTTGTAGGCGGGGCCGGCGACACAACTGCTTTCGACGACTACGAGGAAGCCTTGGCCCACGCCGCCACCGACGACTTGCCCGAGCACGAACAGGTTCTGGGCGGCCCGATGTTCTACACATCGGGAACCACGGGGCGCCCAAAAGGTGTGCGCACCTCGTTGAGCGGCTCGTCAGATCTACCGGCGGAGTTACTACAACTGATTGCCTCGGCGATGCAGACCTATGTGCCGGCGCAGGGCCGGGCGCTGCTGGTGGGCCCCATCTACCACTCGGCCCAATGGGCCTTCACCTTCTTCCCGATGATCAACGGATCTTCGGTCATCATGCGACACAAATTCGATGCCTCCGAAACGGTCAGCCTCATCGACGAGGAAGACATTACGAACGTTCACCTCGTACCGACGCAGTTCAAACGCCTGCTTGACTGCGACGAGGACGAACGCGCTCAGCTGGTCGGCGCATCACTCGAAGCTGTTTGGCACGGCGCCGCGCCATGTCCGCCCTCGTGGAAGAACGCCATGATCGAATGGTTCGGCCCTCGGATCCACGAGTACTACGGGTCGACCGAAGGCGCCTTCATCTCGACCATCGAGGCATCCGATTGGCTCGACCGAGGAGGGAGCGTCGGGAAGCCGCTCGAGACGATCGAAGTGATCGTCGTCGACGACAACGGCCGTCGCTTGGAGCAGACCCAGGAGGGGACGCTCTACTTCCGTAACCATATGGGGATGGACTTCGAGTATCACAACGCTCCCGAGAAGACGGCCGACGCCCATCTGGAACCAGGTGTTTTCACCACGGGCGACATGGGGTATCTCGACAACGACGGGTACCTGTGGCTGTCAGACCGCAAGATCGACATGATCATCTCTGGCGGCGTGAACATCTATCCAGCCGAGATAGAGGCTGTCCTGGCAGAACACAGCGATGTGGCTGATGCTGCAGTGATTGGCGTTCCCAATGACGAATTCGGCGAAGAGGTGAAAGCGATCATCGAAGTCAGTGCCGGGGTCGAGGCCAACGATCAGTTGGCCTCGGAACTGCTTTCCGCTTGCCGCGACCGCTTGGCCGGTTACAAACAACCGAGATCGGTCGACTTCACCGCCAAGATGCCGCGTACGGCAACCGGCAAGATCCTAAAACGCGAACTCAGGTCACCGTATTGGGCCGGTAGCGGGCGCAAGATCTGACGGCGCACCGCGCTAGTTCTAGTCCGAGGCGTCGCCGGCCGAGGCAGCGCCGTTGCCCTCGACATAGGCTCCGGCCCGGTCAAATCCCCGGATCTGCCACAGATCACCGAGCATTCGGACGGAGTCGGACAAAACATTCACCTTCGAACCGTCAGTGTTGAACCAGTCGACGGGGACCTCGTCGACCCGAAGCCCGAGGCGCCGAGCAATCACCAACAGCTCGACATCGAAGCTGAACCCGTCCATCCGCTGCCGACTGAACAGCGCAGCCGCTGACGGACTCGTGAACAGCTTGAAACCGCACTGCGTGTCGCGGACATCGGGCAGCACCAAGATCGACACCACAAATGCAAACGCCCTCCCCATGATCTGGCGATGACGTGGGGTCTCGAGTGCCGCACCAGCACCTCGCACGGCACGAGAACCGATCGCGATGTCGGCCCCGCCGTCGAGCGCGGCCGTCAAGGAGGGCAGTTCGGATATGGGGGTCGATCCGTCCGCGTCTACGAACAACACTCGCTTACCTCGGCTGTGAGCCACCCCCATCTTGACGGCATGACCCTTACCTCGGTTCACGTCACCGCGGACCACCCGGGCCTCTGGCCAAGTATCGGCGCCATCGGAGACGATGTCGGCTGTCCCGTCGGTGGACCCATCGTCGGCGACTATGACCTCGAAGTCCGCGAACTCATCGCGCAGGTACGCGGTTGTGTTCACAAGCGTGGACGGCAGTCTTTGAGCTTCGTTGTAGGAAGGGACCACGACCGACAGCTCGACCGAGCCTGCGTCCGTTGGCGCTGGTCGTCCTGGGTCCATCACACTCCTGGCTACACAGTGGCTGGATTATACGGCGGGCGCCGACCGCAGTGGAGGGCCGGTCCCGATCATGCACCCAACCCCCTGCGGAGCTAGATTTGGGCGAGGTGTGGGCTCCAGCGGAGTGGGTTCGACCAGGAGGCAGGGTATTGGGATCGCAAGTGCCGATCGAGGAAGGGCTGTTCACGTGGCCTTCTGAGGACCCCCGACTCATCGGGTCCGAGTGCATCGAGTGCGGGGCCATCCTGTTTCCGGCGCAGTCGGGCTGCCCTCGCTGCACGTCGGACAACACCAAGAAGCGCGAACTTGGTACCCGCGGGTCTCTGTGGACTTGGACTATTCAGGGTTTCCTACCCAAAGCCCCGCCCTTTGCCGGCGACACCGAGAACTTCGAACCATTCGGGGTCGGTTATGTGGAGCTCCCCGGAGAGGTAAAGGTCGAGACGCGCCTAACCACCGCCGACAAGGACGAACTCGCGATCGGTATGGAGATGGACTTGACGTTCGTCCCGCTCTACACCGACGACGACGGCAACGAAGTGATCACCTTCGCCTTCGCTCCTGCCGCCGACTGACTGCATCTGACCGACAAGGAGATAACAATGAGTACACCAGAGGTCGCCATCGTCGGGATCGGCATGCATCCCTTCGGCCGAACGCCGGACAAGACCGGGCAGGAACAAGGTGTCATCGCCGTGCGCAAGGCCCTGGCCGATGCCGGCGTCGAGTGGAAGGACGTCCAGTTCGCGTTCGGTGGGTCCCAAGCCGCGGGCGCGGCCGACACCATGGTCTCAAAGCTTGGGCTGACCGGACTTCAGTTCATCAACGTCGCAAATGGCTGCGCTACGGGCGGGTCAGCGTTGTTCTCGGCCTACAACACCATCGCCTCGGGCGCGTACGACCTCGGAATTGCGATCGGCTACGACAAACACGAGCGAGGCGCGTTCAGGATCGACACGAAGTCTCACGGGCTTGGCGGGTGGTACGGCAAAAACGGATTGGCGCTCACGACCCAGTTCTTCGGGATGAAGATCAATCGCTACATGGAGCTGAACGACATCTCCCACAGCACCCTCGCGAAGGTCGCAGCCAAGGCCTTCCGCAACGCCGAACACAACGAGAACGCCTGGCGCCGGATGCCCATCCCCGAGGAGCAGATCCTCGAATCCGACATGCTGAGCTACCCCTTGACGAAGTTCATGTTCTGCTCTCCGGCCGAGGGTGGAGCAGCGCTTCTGCTGTCGAGAGCCGATCAAGCTCACAAGTACACCGACACGCCCATCTACCTCAACGCAGCAGCAATTCGCAGCCGCAGGTGGGGTTCGTTCGAAGTGATGTCGCCATGGATCGCCCTCGAAGACAGCGCGGGGCCCACAATCGACGCCTCGAAGGCTGCCTTCGAGATGGCCGGTATCGGCCCGGACGACATCGACTTGGCTCAGCTCCAAGACACCGAAACGGGTGCTGAGATCATGCACATGGCCGAGAACGGCTTCTGCGAGCACGGCGAGCAGGAGCAGATGATCCAGCAGGGCGAGACCAACATCGACGGGCGATTCCCGGTGAACACCGATGGTGGCTGCCTGGCCAACGGTGAACCTGTCGGCGCCTCCGGGCTCCGACAGGTCTACGAGAATGTTCTGCAGCTTCGCGGCCAGGCCGGTAAACGTCAGGTCCCGGGAGACCCACAAGTGGCGTACACCCACGTGTACGGAGCCCCTGGAATCAGTGGCGTGACCATCCTTTCGCGCTAACCACGGCGTCTCCCAGCTCTGGGCAGAGCTACCCGGATCGCTGGAATCGGCGGACAACCCCCTCCATGCTGGATACCCATGGTGCGTGGTGATTTGGAGAGGCTCGCGATGAGCGCTGTCGAGATGACGATCCTCGGCCGCACCGATCCTCGTCTTTTGGTCGCGACACGAACAGGCCTCGACAAGCCGAAAAAGGCTGCTCGTCTCCTTGCCGCACTGAGCAATTCAGCCCGGACCGGTACGGCGGTCCTGCTCCTGGGAGTTGATGGGCGCGACGTCACAGGACTCGACCGGCAGCCCGATGCCAAATGGTGGGCCAAGGTCGAGCGAAGCTTCCCGGGTCGGGCCCCGATCTTGGCTTGGACCGAGCTGGACATCGGCGGAGCGCGGATCGTGGCCGTGTTCCCCAACTCGCCGGCCGGCGAGCCGATCATCGCTCACCATGGCGGGCGAGTTTCGGTTCCATGGATCGACGAGTCCGGCGTTCGTAGCGCGCGCACCGGCGATTTCCTAGCGGTCGAGGCGACGGCGACGCGGCCCGCCGGGCGAATTCAGGGCGGGTGGATCGAGCACGCGCGGGTGGGACGAGAGGAGGGAGGAGTCGACGCCTTCGGCGGATACGTCGACGTAGCCCTACATGCCGCGCCCGGCAGAATCGATGATTCGCATTGCGTCGGCGCCCTGCTGTTCGGGACTGGGAGTACACCGGTCGAGATGACCATCCAAATCCATCCGGAAGAGCCTGGGTCCTGCGTGCGCCGCGTTGGCGGCGGAGTCGAGATAAGCGACGGGGTCGCGGTGCGCCTCTACGTCGCAGGCGCGCAGCTCTGCGAGCCCACCACGGCACGAGCAGATTCCGGTCAGCTACTGATGACGATCCGAACACCAGGCCAGACCGGACCGCTGGTCATCGATGCTCTCCTACGCCGAGACAACGAGCCCGCTTGGCGATGGGTCGTTGCCGACCCGGTCAGCTCGTCTAGCCCCAGCACACGTTGAGTCGAGATCGCCCCCACAAGAAGGGCGCACCCACACGTTCGGGTTTCACGTCTTCAACCAGGCGCAGGTCCGGGAGCTCCTCGATCAGCGCTGTCAATCCGATCCTGCCCGTCAGCCGGGCAAGGTGCGCGCCGAGGCAGAAGTGAATCCCCCAGCCGAATGAGAGGTGCCTCTTGGCTTCGAGCAGTGGGCGATCGATCAAGAACTCATCGGGTTGTTCGAAAGAGTCCTCGTCGCGGTTGGCGCTTGCGTACAGCACCATCACCTTCGAGTCGACTGGGATGTCGACTCCGTGACGGGAGACTGGCTCGTTGTTCGTCTTGCACAAACCCAGGACCGGCGGGTCGAAACGTAGGCTCTCCTCGATCACGTTCGGAACCAGGTGCGGTTCAGCGACCAACTTCTCCCAACGTCCCCGGTTCTGGAGAAGCAGCCAGAAAGCGTTGGTTATCAGTGCCGTCGTGGTCTCGTGTCCCGCCACGAGCAACTGGCTGACCATCCCCGCGACTTCCCCATCGGGCATGATGGAACCGTCGTCGAGTTGGTGACAAGCCAGGTGACTGAGCAGCCCCTCGGGAACAACGGTCCCCACGGGGTCCTGCCCAGGGGCCAGACCCGCTTCACGGACCGCAGTCCGTCTTACCCTGACCTGCTCCAACGTGTAGTCCGTCATCGCTCGTCGAGCATCGCGGGCCCGGTCGGGGAACGTCATCCCGATGGTCAGCTCGTCAGCCCAGGTCTTGAAGTTCTCAGCGTCATCGTCGGAGACGCCCATCATGTCGACAAACGCCTGTACCGGCAATGGGAGTGCATAACCGTCGTGAAGCTCGACCTCACCGGCGTCCCGGAATCCATCGATCAAAGATCGAGCGAGCGCTGCGATCCGTGGGCCATTCACGTCAACAGCGCGTGGAAGGAAGGGCTCACGCAGGAAGCGCCGCCGAATACCGTGGACTGGGGGATCGAAACGCTGGAGATCGCCCACGGCCTTGTCGCCAACCGCAATGCCGGGGCCCAGACGATTCGACCACAGGGCGGGGTCCATGAGCACGGACTGCACATCGTCTCGTCGCGAGAATGTGTACATGGGCCGCTCGAGCCCATCGAAGCGATGGACTGGGCATTCGGCCCGAAGCCGCTCATAAGCGGGCACTGGATCTTCGAGTGTGGACTCCGACGTTGGGTCGTAGTCCGCGGCGGGGAACTCCGTTTCACTCATTGCTCTGCACGCCATTCGTCACGGCCCGCCATGCCGAAATGTCGAAGCAGGACCGCCTTCGTGGGCTCCAAGCCAACGAAGGCGGCCTCGGGAGACTCCTCAGGGCCCCCAGGTGCGAACTCGTTCAGGTCGTAGTCGAACACGCCCTCCCACAGTTGCCGCTTGGCCTCGAGGTCGGAGTGAACCGTGGCCCGACCCCAGACGATCAAGCTGTCAAGGTCGGTCTCTTGCGACACCTGCCAATGAACCGTCGCCAGGGGGTTGGCGGCCAGATTGCTCGCCTTCACCGAAGTAACCGAGACCAGCGTCCACAAGGTTTCGCCGTCCCAACATGGATGGACAGGTGAGACATAAGGAGTCGCCGACGGACTCACGGTCGCCATGTGAGCCCAAGCGCCGAAGCGTTTGGACTCTTGAATCACTTCAGCCAAATCCATGTTCGGACCTCCGGGTAGGGGAAGTTGGGCCGCTGTTGATGCAAGTCGGCCCCATGCGCTGACACAGTATTCGACCTTCGGTGTCCGGTCTCCCCAGCTTCAGACTGAGAGCCGACCTCGGAGACTGTCTGCAGTCGGCTGAGCGCCCGACGCGACCGACACCAGCCTCTCTACCTGTTCGTCTGCTTCGACCCGTAGACGTGATATGCGGAGTGGACTAAGGGTTGTGTCTGCGAGACGGTTGTCGTGCAACACCGCAAGTTCATAACCCAAGTCCACAAGCGCTCGCTCGACGGTCTCGGAATGGTTGCCATTGGGATAAGCAAACGCCCGCGGGCGAATACCCGCGTCGACCAACCACCTGTGAGACTCCTCGACCTGACGGAGCTGTTCGGATTCGTCGCATTTGTCGAGGCACGGATGATCCCAGGAATGGTTCCCGACCGACATCCCCGCCGACTGCCACGCCTCCAATTCAGCGCTGCTCAACTGGCGCCACGACGATGGGCGCGAACCTGCCACGATGCTCGTGCGTCCGAGGAGTCGCCTCCTGTCCTCGTCGTCAACACCCTTGAGCCTCTCGGTGAACGACACAGCGGCGTATTCGCCTCGATCGACACCCGCCGTCATCGCCGCCAGCTCTGCTTCCACGTCGTCTGGGACATCGGAGCCGACCGCGTCTGACAGCCGCCACCAAAAGGGCTCACCGGACTCGACAAGCCCTGGGCAGATGAACATCGTGGCCGGAATCTTCAGCTCGGCAAGTATCGGCAGGCCGTGTGTGACGACGGTGGGGTCACCATCGTCGAAAGTGATCCACACAGCGTGATCGGGTAGCTTCGCCCTCCCGGCGAGTGAAGCCGCAACGGCCGCCTCGTCGACCGGCACATAACGCTCAGCGATGTGAGTCATGTGAAGCCCGAAGTTCGCCGGGTCGGGTACCCCGTGGTAGGCGAGGACACGGAGCCGACGCCGAGTGGCCCGACGCGAAGCCGAGGTGACCGGTGCGGACCTCAGGGCCCGGACCGCGATGTCGCGCGCAGTCACGCCAGCTCGGACCGAGCTCTGTCGAGGATTGGCCCAAAGAAGTCGCTCATCTGTTCGACTGACTGTTGCGCGTTGAACTCCGCGACGACACGGGTTCGACCGGCCCGTCCGATGTCGCGACCGAATTCGGGATCCTTGGCGCAACGGAGCAGCTGCTCAGCGATGAGGTCGCTTCGGCCGGCCGTCGTCGTGAGCCCGGTCACGTCGTGTTCGATCAGCTCGGGTATCGCGGTGATGTGAGGAGCAACACAAGGAAGCTCACACGCCATCGCTTCCATCAGCGTGATGGGGATTCCCTCCCGGAAGCTGGCCATACACAAAACGTCAGCGCGGTGGTAATAGCCGAGAACAGCGTCGCCGCTGACCGCGCCAGCGAACTCGCACTGAATTCCTAGGTCTGCGCACTGTTTGGCGATATCGGCCTGCAGAGGACCGGTGCCGACCACCAGGAACCTGACCTGGCGCGGGGCGATGGATCTCTGGAGGCTCCCCAGCGCGTCGATGAGGACCGGGAGGCCCTTCTCGGGGGCCAGACGACCGACGAAGAGCACGGTGAACACCGCAGGATCGAGTTCGCGGTGAGCTGGTACGA
>JBPCTU010000644.1:0-2688 GCA_051011515.1 Acidimicrobiales bacterium | reverse complement strand
CCTGAGTGCGTGTCGTGAACAACACAGCGACGAGGGGACGAGGAGCGGGACGGCGCCTCTGGCGCAGCCGTGGAGCAACAAGTGTTGCTCCACGGAACAACACAGCTTCAGATTGTGCGGGGCGCCTCGGCGGGTCCGACCGTTTCGCGCATTTCCAACACCGCTCCGACAACAGCGACAACGCCGCCTATGGCGCAGAGAAGGGCGCCTGTTGTTTCGGCTGCGTCGCTGAAGAGGAAGCTGAAACCCCAGAGGAAAGATGCGAAGCCCGCGAAGAGCCCTATCTCGTTCGGAGTGAACCCCAAAATCCCGTCGGGCATGTTCACCTGTGGAGCGAACGTCCGGATCCCGGTGCCCACGAGCAGCACCAAACTGAGCACCAACAAGAAGATGCCGGTGAACCCGAGAAGATCGCCGCTGTAGGCGTTGAATGTCACGCGCCCGAAATCGAACCATGTCAGGAACGTGCTGATGAGGATCAGCGCGCCACCGACCATGAGTGCTATTTGACCTGGTCGTACTTGCATGATCTCTCCCCCTCAGATGCTTGTCGTCGGTGCGGTATCGGCGTCTCGGAGCGTCATGACGCCACCAACCGTGGCGACTGCTGCGCCGATCCACGTGAGGTGGACTCCGATCTCGACGAAGTCGGCCGAAATCAGTCCGAACGTCCACAAGAAGATGCTCGCCGACAGGAACACCGAGATCTTGTCGGTGCTCAAGCCGCCCAGCTCGTCGGGCAGGTCGGTCTCGGGTGCGAAGGCGTTGATGCCGCCCTTGATCGCCAGCACCAACCCGATCAGCAACGTCAGGATGCCCAACAGGCCCAAGACGTCGGTGCTGAGACCGCTGGTTCCGGGACCCCAGTCAAGGAACGATCCGATGATCATCAGGGCTCCGCCAACCAGCATCAAGAGTGGCCCTGGTTTCGATGTATCCACGTGCAACCTCCCCGCACTATGTCCTGCCCACCGTAGTTCCTCCTACGAACCACAACCCCGATGACCTCGGTAAACGGTTGGCAGAGAGCCGCCGGTTGGCTGGTACGTTCGGTTCAAGCCGGCCCTCAGCCGGACCAGCGCTCGTGGCCTTCGGGTCTAGGAGGAGTCGGCAAGGTGAGAGCTCTGCTGTCGGTGTACGACAAGAGCGGCATAATCGATCTCGCCGCCGGTTTGGCTGGTGCTGGGTGGGAGCTGCTGTCCAGTGGGGGCACGGCTGCGGCGATCTCTGAAGCCGGCGTGCCTGTAGTCGATGTCGCTGACTACACCGGTTCGCCGGTGATGTTGGGGCATCGAGTCGTCACGCTTCACCCCCGGATTCACGGCGGGATCCTGGCTGATCGGGACGACCCCGAGCACTTGCGTGACATGGCGGACAACGACATCGAGGGGATCGACCTCGTGGTCTGCAACCTCTACCCGTTCAGCTCCGACCCAGGAATCGAGCTGATCGACATAGGTGGCCCGGCGATGGTTCGCGCAGCTGCCAAGAATCACTCCCATGTTGGCGTTGTGGTCGACCCCGGCGACTACGACGGGGTCTTGGACGAAATCGTCACCATGGAACGCCTCTCGCTTGGGACGCGACGTCGGTTGGCTCGCAAGGCGTTCGCCCACACTGCGGAATACGACGCTGCCATCGTGACGTGGCTCGATGATCGAGAGCACGGCGGCGTGGCCGATATGGCCGACGATGGTCTCCCCCAGACCGTGCATCTTGCTCTCGATCGGGTCCAGGACCTGCGTTATGGCGAGAACCCGCATCAGGCAGGGGCTCGTTACCGCTTCAGTGAATCAGTGGGCTGGTGGGACAGCGCAGTTCAACATCAAGGCAAGGAGCTCAGCTACCTGAATGTCTTCGATACCGAGGCAGCGTGGAGGCTGGTGTGGTCGTTGGGCGACGACCCGACGGTCGGGGTCATCAAACATGCGAATCCCTGTGGTGTCGCATCCCATGTCGACCTCGTTGAGGCATATCGGATGGCCCACGAGTGCGATCCGGTGTCGGCGTTCGGGGGCATCGTCGCGGCGAACGGCACAGTGTCGGGCGAGTTCGCCACGGCATTGTCATCGGTGTTCACCGAAGTACTTGTCGCGCCAGGCTTCGACGACGACGCTCGGGAGCTCCTGGCGGAGAAGAAGAACCTGCGGGTCATCGAGGCCGTCCAGCCCCACGGGGCAGACTTGGACATGCGCTCGATAGACGGGGGTTTGTTGATTCAAACCGCCGACACCGTCACTGTCGACAGGGATACCTGGTCTATCCGTACCGACCGGAGCCCAACAGAAGCTGAATGGGCCGATCTCGATTTTGCGTGGCGAGTGGCGGCTCGGGTCAGCTCGAACACAATCGTGCTGGCCAAGGACCGCCAGGCGTTCGGGATCGGAGCGGGGCAGCAGAACCGGAGGGATGCCGGAAGGATCGCTGCAGAGAAAGCAGCGGGTCGAGCGGCGGGCGGCGCCTGTGCATCCGATGCCTTCTTCCCGTTCCGGGATGGACTCGACATTGCCGTCGACGCCGGGTGCACGGCGGTTATTCAGCCCGGAGGTTCGGTGCGTGACGACGAGGTCATCGAGGCGGCGAACGAAGCAGGGATGGCGATGGTCTTCACCGGCCGGCGCCACTTCAAACACTGAGCTCGATGCGCTGCTCGTTGTGCCGCTGTCAGCCCTGGTCGCCTCGATCTTG
>JBPCTU010000643.1:0-6254 GCA_051011515.1 Acidimicrobiales bacterium | reverse complement strand
ATGCTCATGCCGAGCGCGTCAGCAGCGTCCAACCAGCGTTTCAACTGCTCGAGGGTCACGTTGCTGATCCCCCATGCCGAGGCCTTCCCTCAGACATGAGATGAGCGAACGCGCCTGGACGCTCACGAACCGGGACCTCTCATCCAAGCCTGTGCCGATCAATTCTGCAGGGGTCCCCAACCCTCCAAACGATGCTGTGCCGAGCACCAACCCCGCGTCGATCGGGGTCGAGCCGTCCCGCGCAGCCATCATCGGCCGCCTCGCCGGCCGCCAGACTGCCACAACATTGCCGATGTCGAGTCGAACGCAACCGTGCTCCGAAGACTCGAACGGCCAACGATCAAGTGCCCGATGGCACAAGGCTCGGGGGTACCGGGCGCATCCGTTCCGAGCGACTCGCACGAAGAGTCGTAGGAAGCACAGTTCGTTGGAGGATCAGATGTCGAAATTACCTCAATCGCTCCGGTTGCGACTCCCGTTCGTAGTCGCCGGGTTCGCTTCGTTCCTGTTCTCGGTTTGGTTGTACTTCGTCCAGGACGACCCGATGGCCGGCATTTTTGTTGGCCTTTGGGTTCCATCGATCCATTCGCTGGGAACGCTTTTGCTGGCCAAAGTCGAGGTCGTAGCACCTCATGATCCCCAAGAGGTGAAGCAATGAGCGAAACAGTGATATTCATCATCGGGGTGATCGTCTTCGCCGTCACTGTCTACGGAGCCGTGATGGCGGGCGGGTTGGCACTGACCCGGATAGAGATCGAGCAGAACCCCGACCTCGAACAGAGCGTCAAAGACGAACAACTCAAGAAGCGCTTTTCATTCAAGAGCAAGTACTGAAACCGTGGCCCGGCAAAGAGCATGAGTCTTGACGCCTGTGAAGCGGACCGATCGAGTTCGCCCAGCCGCCCGGTGAAGTCCGGCCATGCCGGCTGGCTCGGGTCCGACGGTTCCTGGCCCGCCATCGTCGAGCCAGTCACTGCCGAGCCCGAGCCAGCCACGAGACGGCCCGTGTTGCGACAGAGCTGGGCCGAGCTCGCGTACTTCCACTGGCCATACGCTCCCAGTGAGGTGCAGGATCTGCTGCCGTCTGGACTGCAGGTCGACACGTTCGACGGACAGGCCTGGGTGGGGTTGATTCCCTTCGAAATGCAGCAGGTTCGAGTCGCATCAAGTCCCGTGGTTCCCTGGTTGGGGAGTTTCCTCGAGATCAACGTTCGGACCTACGTCGTTGACGAGGTCGGACGGCGAGCCGTGTGGTTCTTCTCGCTCGACGTACCGCGATCTGCCGTCGTGACGGTCGCCAGGACGATGTTCGGTTTGCCGTACTGCTGGAGCCACGCCAGCCACTCCACCGAAGGTAACCAGCACCGGTACCAAATGAACCGTCGCTGGCCGCGACATGATCCAGCCAGCGCTGACATGAGCTTCACAGTCGGGGCGGCCATCCCTAATGCCGAGTTGACCGATTTCGACCACTTCTTGACCGCACGATGGGCTCTCATCACCCAGCGCAGAGGCCGTCTCCAGTATGGCGGGGTTAATCATCCGAGGTGGCCGCTCCACCGAGTTGAGGATGTGCAAATCGACCAGTCCGCTCTCGAGGCTGCGGGGTTGTCGAGCCCGAACGGCAAACCGCATAGCCTTTACTCACCAGGTGTCGACGTCGAGATCGCCTGGCTGGAGGCGGTCGGTCATGGCTAGGGGAGCTCCGGTGCAGTTCACCGTCAGTGTTGATTTCGATGCCCCACCCCGGTCGGTATGGGAAGAACTGGTGGATTGGGAGGCGCACGGGGCCTGGATCCCACTCACCAGGACTGAAGTTGATGGCGACGACCCCACCGCGGTTGGTGCCACCTTCACCGCGTGGACCGGTGTGAGACGTCTGGCTCTCGAGGACCGAATGAGAGTTGCCGAGTGCACGTGGAACGCAGAGAGAGAAAGCGGCACTTGCAAGGTCGACAAGCTTGGACCGGTCCTTCAGGGAAGCGCTGGGTTCATCGTGGCTCCTCTAGCGGAGGGAACGCGGGTCGAGTGGCACGAGGACGTCTCGGTTCGATACTTGCCCCGTTTCGTGGCGCCACTGGCGGCGGTCCTGGGGTCGATCGGCTTCCGACAGGGCATGAAGCGGTTGGATACCCTGCTCGCCCGGCGCGGCGTTTGATCGTGGCCATCGACTGATCCCCTCGAGGCAGCGTTGGCTCAGAGCGGGGGCAGCTTCTCGAGCCCCGCGGCCATTGCGTTCGTGTAGACCGCGGCCCCGGTGCAGGTGATGTGGATGCCGTCGGCGGCCAGGTACCCAGGGTTCGCGGACGCAATGGAGTGCCAGTCGACAAGTGCGGCCCGGTTGCTGTGACGGTTCACCCCGGAGCTCAGGGTTTCGTTGACGCTTGCCTCCCAGCTCCGTGGGACCTTCACGTTGACGAAGAGAAAACGAGAAGTGCTGTCCACTGCAAAAAGAGCATCGAAAGCCGACGCCGAGAACGGGCCATTGGTCCCGAGGGCGATGATGAAGACCGTGTCATCGGGGACTCCTCCCGCAACCGCGCTTGAGACAAGGGCCTGGGCCGCTGAGAACTGCCGACTCACAGCAGCTTCCTCGATGGCTCCGGGTATCGCTCGCTGCAGCTCATCGCAGAACTGAGATCCGGCTGCCACCGTGATCGAGTCACCTATCGCATAGATGCGAGACGGGTGCGCCGGCGCCTCGTTGCAAGACGACAGGACATCCTCGCCGAGACCACCGCGGCAAGAATCGCGGCCCTTCCCTCCTCCGAGCAGGTCATTTCCTGACCGGCCGAACAGGGTGTCGTCGCCATTGCCGCCCAGCAGTTCGTCGTTGCCCGTGGAACCGCCGAGAACGTCCCGGCCCGCCCGACCGAACATCTTGTCGTGGCCCCTCTGACCGTAGATCTCGTCGTTGCCAATCCCGCCGATCAGATGGTCACCCTTCCTGCCTCCGTAGATGACGTCCGCGCCTGGACCCCCATTGATCGAATCGTTGCCACCATTCCCGTAGATCAGGTCGGCCCCCCCGAGACCACAGATCAGGTCATTGCCTGCGAACGCACGGATCAAGTCGGGACCAGACGTTCCCACAATCACGTCGTCGCCGTCGGTCCCCAGCGTGGTCACGCCGGCCTCGGCCTCGATCGTGGCCGGCTCGCCGAAACAAGTCGGAGTCTCCTGAGCAGTGGCCGGCGTTCCGAACCCCGACACTGCCGCGACGACAGCTGCCACAACGGCTATTCGAGTTGCGCCCATCGTCTTCCCGTCTGGCCGACAACTCCGTGTTTGGGCCGGAGTCAGGATAATGCCGTCGTCGGCCACGATCGCGCGGCCTCGTTCACGAATACGAGCGCGACCGATCCCACTCGACGTCGATCAGTCGAAGACCCGGATTCCGATGTCGACTCCCCGACGCCTGAGTACCTCGGTGGTGTCGGCTATCACGCTGCGATACAGGGCCCTGGTGCCGGCCGATAGTTGACCGTCCAGGGCTTGGGGCAGCGGCACGATCGTGTAGTCGCTGCGATCGACACGTGTCGGCACGAACGACACCTCGTCCACGATCCATCCCGTGTCTTGGCTGCCGAGCACGTCGAGATACGCGATGACTCCGTTCTGGGAGGCCGCGGGACAACAGGCAAAAGACTGATTACTCAAGAAGTTCCCGATGCCGTAGAAGACGTACTTGCCGTTGATGACATCGAGTGGCTGGACTACATGTACGTGGGCACCCACGATGACGTCGATGACATCGGATCTCAGGAAGCGGCGTGCCTGAGCTACCTGAGTCGTGGACGGCTCGACCTGGTACTCGTTGCCCCATTGAATGCTCAACACCACGATGTCGGCGCCCGCTGCTTTGGCCGCCTCAGCGTCCTCCAATACCCGATCCGGTGTTGTCACGTTGACCAGATACGGCTGATCGACCGGCAACGAAAACCCGTTCAGCCCGTAGGTGTACGAGAGATGGCCGATCGTCAGATCGCCCAGCTCGAACAAAGCCGGCCGATCGCGCTGACGTTGAGAGCGAGCCATGCCGGTCTGGCGCACACCAGCCTCGGCCATGACCCGCAGGGTCGAGCGAACTCCGGCTGCGCCCTTGTCGATCGAATGGTTGGATGCAGTCGAGCATGCGTCGTAGCCGACAGCAGCCAGAGCCGCCGGAAGGTCTCGGGGTGCGTTGAAGATCGGGTAACCCGACAACCCGACGTTGTCCTCCGACACCGGCGTCTCGAGATGACACATTGCCAGCTCGGCGTACTCCAGCAGCGGCTTCACCGAGGCGAACATCGGACGGTAGTCGTGGGTGAACTCACCATTCCCATTGGCGGCAGCCTGAGCAATGACCGGCCCGTGGCTCAGGACCTCGCCGCTGAACGCCAGGGTGGTGGTTGACTCACATTCGCTCTCGGCGTCAGCGCCTGGGCCGCCTTCGCATGCGTCGGGTCCGCGGCCGCCCATGAGGATGTCGTTGCCTCGTTGTCCCCGCAGCGAATCGTGGGAAGCGCCACCGGCGAGTGTGTCAGGACCAACTCCACCGCGAAGGGTGTCGCGGCCACGGCCCCCTTGAAGGAGGTCGGCCTGCTGATTGCCGACGATTGTGTCCGCACCGAAACCTCCGACAAGGCGATCGGCACCTTGGCCGCCGAAGAGGCTGTCGCCGCCCTCGTTGCCCACGATGGTGTCACTGCCGGCCGCTCCGTAGATGGTGTCTCCTCCGGCACCACCAATCAGAAGGTCGTCCGACCCCCCGCCCCAGATTTCATCAGGGCCTGCGCCGCCGTCAACCTGATCAGCCCCTGGGCCACCGTACAGATGGTCGCCGCCGCCAAGACCACAGATCAGGTCATCGCCGCCCCGGCCACCGATGACGTCAGGGCCGCCAGTGCCAACGATGACATCGTCCCCACTGGTACCCAACGCGACCTGTCCGGCCTCGACAACCATGGTGGCAGGTGTGCCAAAACACGAGGGCGGTTGCGCCCCAGGGGCGTCCGAGGTTGCGACGACCAGACCCACCATCACTGCCACCACCAGCGTTCCTGTCAGGACACTCCGGACTGTCATTCCGCTCCTACCAGATCGAGTCTTCGACCGACGATAGGGCCACAGCCGTAGCCTCAGCGAGGAGGCTGGGCGACTATGTGATCAGCCAGATGCTCCTAGGGCGCGTAGGACATCCTCGAACTCCGACCGAAGGTCGGCATCGCTGATCTCGCCCAGTTCCGGATCGAAGTTCTCCCAGAAGCGCCCGATGCCCAAGCTGCCGACCAGGTCCGCGCCGTAGTAGCCGGCTGTTTCTGTGGCCAACCGAAGTACACCTGCACCCCCGCGGCTTCCTGGTGAGGTCGCGAACATCGCGACCTTCTTGCCCTGGTAGACCTGGATGTCGAGCCGCGACGTCCAGTCGTAGAGGTTCTTCCAAGCAACGCTGTAGCTACCGTTGTGCTCGGCAAACGAGACAACCACCGCATCAGCCGATCCAATCTTGTCGTAGAACCGCTGCGCCTCCTCAGGAATACCCAGTTCCTCCTGTCGCAACACGCTGTAGATCGGCATCTCGTACTCGTTCAGATCGAGCATTTCCACTTCTGCGTCGCCGACAAGACCCTCCTGAAGTAACCGCGTCGCGAAGCCAATCAGTTGTCGGTTGATTCCGTTTGGGCTGTTGCTTGCCGGAATCGCGAGAACCCTCATCGCACTCACGAAACCACGCCGTCCGTAGCCATTAGCCGGGTTGGACTTGAAGTGCCTCGAAGCGGATGCCGTTAGCGGCGCCATAGTCGAGGAGCTCGCGTACGGCACCGACGGTTACATCGCCGGTTTGCTCACCTAGGCGGCCGTCGTGAAGAAGCACCACCTCGCCTGACTGCAGCTGCGGCCGTACGCGATCCAGGACCTGCAAACCCGTCTCGCACTCGTAGTCTCGGGGATCAACGCTCCACCAAGACGTGTTTCGCGACAAGAACGGCAACAACCCCACGTTCAGCTTTCCGTACGGCGGACGGAAAAGAAGCTCCCCGGCTCGATCATCAGACGAGGCCGCGCGCACCGTGGAGTCGCCCCGCGACACATCTGAACGCGAACGCCACGGAGCCGTCTTCCAAGGGTGAGTGTGGGAGAAGCTGTGGTTTCCGATCGCATGGCCGTCCTCGCAGATCTGCCTGACCAGTTCGGGGTGCTCGCGAGCGCGTTCACCGATGAGGAAGAACGTCGCGGTGGCTCGATGTTCGCGGAGAAGTTCGAGTATC
>JBPCTU010000642.1:0-2688 GCA_051011515.1 Acidimicrobiales bacterium | reverse complement strand
CCGCGGTGGTGTCGATGGTCAGGGGACCATTGCCGGTGGAACGGCCGGTGACGTAGACCGTCGCACCCGCTTCGCCCAACCCGACCGCGATGCCGCGACCTATCCCGCGGCTCGAACCGGTTACAACAGCGACCCGACCCGAGAGTGGTTTGTCTGCCATGGTCAGCCCACCGACCGGAGGTCCACTACGAAGACCAGAGTCTCGTTGGGGCCAATCACGCCACCGGCACCGGCTGCTCCGTAGCCGAGGTGTGGCGGAATCGTGAGCCGCCTTCGGCCACCGACCCGCATGCCGGCCACCCCTTGGTCCCAACCTTGGATGACCTGGCCTGCTGCGAGACCGAAGGAGAACGTGTCGCCACGGTTCCAACTCGCGTCGAACTCGTCGCCGGTCGACCACGAGACGCCGACGTAGTCGACGTTCACCATCATCCCGGGGGCTGCCTCGAGTCCATCACCTTCCACTATGTCTTCGACAACCAGGTCGGGTGGTGGGTTGCCGGCTGGTATCGATATCACTGGCTTCTCATTCGTGCTCATGCGAGCCGAGGCTATCTGTCAACCATGTCTCAAGCCGATCCGAACGGCAGTCCCCCCATCCGCAAGGGTCTCCCGGTCGGTGAGGGTCTGCGCCAGGCTTCGAGATGGACGGGAGGATCACGTATCTTGTACGGGTGTCCGAAGATCTTCTGGAGCTCACAGGCGATTTCCCCGAACCTGACCGCGAGGCGTGGCTCGACGCGGTGGACAAGGTCCTGGGCGAGCGTGGTTTTGCAGATGTTCTCGAGTCCACAACCCCAGACGGAATAACCATCCGGCCGCTCTACACCGCGGCCGACGGGTCGGAGATGGCGGCCGGTGAGCTTCCTCACCGTGGTGCATGGCGTCGTGGATCATCCGCGCTCGGCACGACCGTTGGCTGGGACGTGAGACAGCGGCATCGCTGGGGTGAGGCTCGCGCTCTCAACGAGGCGATCCTCAGGGATCTCGATCGGGGTGTCACCAGCATCGACCTCGTTGTTGGTGTCGACGACGACATCTCGGAGTTGGCCGCGGTCCTGGATGGCGTGCTCCTGGACCTGGCACCGGTCGCGTTGTCGACCTCCGACTCAGGCATCCACCTGGCGTCGGCATTCCTTGATGTGCTGGGTGGTCGGAAGGAAGACGCCTCCTCGGTGTGCGCCGATCTGGGTTGCGACCCCCTTGCTTCAGCAGCTGCTTCCGGTTCTGTCTCCGGTGTGGAGAGCGCCATTACCGAGGTCGCGGAGCTGGGTCGCCGCGTAGCGTCGTCGTACCCCGCGATGCGTACTCTCACGGCCGATGGCACCGTCTATGGGTCAGCCGGGTGCACCGCCGCCCACGAGCTGGCTCTGGTCGCCTCGACAGGTCTCACATATGTTCGAGCGCTGGTGTCTATTGGGTTGGATGAGACTCAAGCCTTTGCGCAGGTTTTCCCAGTGATCTCGATGGACGCCGACCAGTTCGGCGGTGTTGCGAAGGTCCGGGCTCTGAGGGTGATCTGGGGACGGATCGTCGAGGCTTCTGGCGCGCAACGGGCCAACATCCGCTTTGGCGCGCGTATGTCTCCGGCGATCGTGACTCAACGTGACCCGTGGACCAACCTTCTTCGCGGCACGATCTGCTGTTTTGCCGCGGCGACGGCGGGCGCAGACATCATCACCCTCGAGCCGTTCGACAGTGCGATCGGATCACCGGATGCCTTTGGACTTCGGCTCTCGAGAAACACTCAGCTGGCGTTGTTGGAGGAGTCGAACCTGCACCGAGTCATCGACCCCGCCGGTGGGAGCTGGTTCATCGAGTCGTTGACCGACGACCTGGCCAGGGCCGCGTGGTCCAAGTTCCAGGAACTTGAACGATTGGGTGGTGTCATCGAGGGGTTGGTCAGCGGTTCGATCCAATCTGACATCGCAACAGCGGCTGCTGCGACCGACGCGGCCGTGGCCACTCGGGCCGATGCCATAACCGGGGTCAGCGAGTTCCCGGATCTGAATCAACCTCTGCTGTCGCGCCCACCCGTGAACGCGGCCGCTGTCGCCGCGCCCACCGAAGTTGAGCCGGTCAGGAGCAGAAGGATCGCCGCACCGTTCGAGGCACTGCGTGACGCTGCGGACTCGGCTGAAACGAATCCGTCGGTATTCATGGCAGCGTTGGGGCCAGCCTCGGCCCACAATGCTCGGAGCGGGTGGGCCAGGGGGTTCTTCGAAGCCGGGGGAATTCGAACGAGCCCCGCTGAAGGCTTCGATTCCGCCGAAGCGCTCGTGCGCGCCTATCAGGCCGACGGCTCGCGTCTGGCGGTGTTGTGCAGTTCGGATGAGGTCTACGCATCGTTGGGCGTTGAGGTCGCCGAGGCTCTGAAGACCGCCGGCGTCGACCGGTTGTATCTGGCCGGAAGGCCCCGAGACCTGGTCGACGCCCTGACCGATGCCGGCGTCGACGAGTTCATTCATGTGGGCGTCGATGTCGTCGACAGTCTCCAGAGGGCCCAAGACGTCTTGGGCATTACCCCGAAGGGGGATCGATGATCCCGAACTTCGCGGATGTGGCGCTGAAGAGCGACGTGAGTGTTGACCCGGAGCCGGGAATTTGGGAGACAGAGTTTGCCGAGGCCGGAGGCCGGGGCCCGGCAGATACGTCGTGGACCACACCCGAAGGCATCGAGGTGAAGCC
>JBPCTU010000641.1:0-3073 GCA_051011515.1 Acidimicrobiales bacterium | reverse complement strand
CGACGAAGTCGGGCTGTGCCGACCGTGCCGCTCTCAGGAACAGCTCGACAGCAGGGGAACGGCTCAACTGACCGTCGGTGATCTCCGCGTCGGCAAACACCGCCAAGGGGGCCAACTCGAAAATCTGCTCGCCCTTCAACCGAACCCGTTCACGGCTGGTCACGAGCAGCCTCACCGCGTCAAAGGCCAACAGAGCGGCGATGTCACCGGCAGCGTCGAGCAGGTGTTCGAGATTGTCGAGCACCAGGAGGATCGGCTGGTGCCGAACGGCCTCGTGCAGTGCCGCCAGGTGGTCCGACGAAGAGGACCCGATGCCAAGTGCCGCACTGACTGCCGGCAATACCTGCCCCGGGTCCGACAGCGGGCTGAGCTGGACGATGACTGCTCTTTGGGTCGTGTTCTGCTCCCAGCGCCGCGCCACCTCACGCGCAAGCGTCGTCTTCCCGACGCCACCCGGACCAAGGACCGTCACCAACCCAGACCGTTCGAGCATGCGGGAGACCTCGGCAACCTCAGTCTCCCGGCCGATCAGCTCACGGCCCGGCGTCGGCCGCGCCTCGTCCGCCGTATCCGACTGATACAGCTGATCCGGGCCTCCGGACGTTGTCTCGATCGCGGCGACGAACCGGTAGCCGGTGCCGTGGACTGTCCGAATGATGTCCT
Source organism: Acidimicrobiales bacterium (assembly GCA_051011515.1). GTDB lineage: Bacteria > Actinomycetota > Acidimicrobiia > Acidimicrobiales > UBA8592 > JBPCTU01. The sequence continues at coordinate 2,410 of JBPCTU010000641.1, read as the reverse complement.
GGCGGCGGCCGTCGTCTCCGACTGCTTTGCGGGCGGCCTTGATCCTGCTGGTCAGAGCAGACTCGCTGACGAATCGGTCCCCCCAGACCTCATCCAGGAGTTCCTCCTTGCTCACTACGCGATCGTTGTTGGCGATCAGATGCACGAGCACGCCGAAGACCTGGGGCTCGACAGCGACAGCAACGTTGTTGTGGCGAACCTCGCGTGCGGCCGGATCGACCTCGACCGGCCCGAACCGAATAGTCGATGGGGCGGCACCGGTCTTGGGGCCGGGAGTTGTTACGAGCCCGTCAGCTCGGAGAGCGAAGACCCTGGCCGGCCCTGAATGATCCCGAATCTCCTGTTCACCCAGGTCCGCGAGCTCCCAGTGCTGCGACACCAGTTCCGCTGTCATCGCCGACAGCAGAACTTGACTGTCCAGAGCATGGGCCATCAGACGTCCGGCCTGGCTCACCGACAGGCCGAAGTAGTCTCCGTCCCTCTCGTCGGCTTCACCGGTGTGGATACCCATCCTGACTCGGATCGGCGCCAGCTTGTCCCACGGTTCATTCAGCAGTTCGCGCTGGGTTCGATCGGCGGCTCCCACTGCATCTCCGGCCCGGTGAAAGGCCGCCGCGAATCCGTCACCTCCAGTGCTGAAGATGTAGCCATCGTGGTCAGCGATGGCCTGTTTCACGATCTCATCGTGGCGGGCCAGAGCGACTGTCATCTGGTCTGGCTGGTCACGCCACAGGCGGGTGGAACCCTGGATATCGGTGAAGAGAAACGTCACCGTCCCAGTCGGTTGCATGGCCACCATTTCGACACGGTAATTCACTCGCTCGGAATGCCCAGCCACAACCTCCCGTCGCTGCGCCGAGCGCTGTCGTTGGGCGCCGATAGCCTCGGCTCATGCGAATGGGGCCACATGCTCTGTTGGGGTCGGACCCCGACGCCGTCAAGGGCAAACAACTGTCGAGCCAGACAATCTCGCGAGTGGGGGACTTCGCGCGGCCGTATCGATGGCAACTCACCGGCTTCGTGTTGTCGATCCTCGCCGCAGCGCTGCTGGCGCTGCTCCCTCCCCTCGTCTTCAAACGGCTGATCGACACGTCGATACCCACTGGCGACAAGACCGAAGTGAACCTGCTGGCAGCGCTGCTTGTCCTGGCTGCCTTCACCGAAGCCGCGCTCGCGTTGATCGAGAGATGGTTCAGCTCTCGCATCGGCGAGGGGCTCATCTACGACCTCCGAGTGGCCCTCTACGACCACGTCCAACGTCTTCCGATCGCATTCTTCACCCGAGTCCAAACCGGCTCACTCATCAGCCGAATGAACAACGATGTGATCGGTGCTCAAAGAGCGATCACGGGCACTCTCGGGCAGGTCATATCCAACGGCATCGTCTTGGCCACAACGCTCGTCGCGATGTTGATCCTCGAATGGCGCCTGACCGTGCTGGCGGTGGCGCTGTTGCCCATCTTCGTACTACCCACCAAACGAGTCGGTCGGAGGTTGCAAGGACTCACTCGCGAGAGCATGGACCTCAACGCCAGCATGAACACCACCATGAACGAGCGCCTCAATGTTTCCGGCGCCATGCTCGTGAAGTTGTTCGGGCGCCACGATGCCGAGCGCGACGAGTTCTCCGACCGGGCCGGCAGGGTCGCCGACATCGGTGTGCGCAGCGCAATGTACGGCCGAGCGTTCTGCATCGCGCTCACTCTGGTCGGCGCCGTCGGCACCGCCGTCATCTACTGGGTCGGATCACTTCTGGCCATCAACAACACGATCACCATTGGAACGCTCTCGGCGATGGGTCTTTATGTCGCCCGCATCTACGGGCCGCTCACCGGCCTCACCAATGCGCGGGTCGACATAATGACGGCGCTGGTCTCTTTCGAGCGGGTCTTCGAGGTACTCGATGCGCCGAATGCCATCACCGACCGGCCCGGGTCGGTCGACCTGGAATCTCCCAAGGGGCGCATCACCCTTGACGCCGTGTCATTCACCTACCCGGTCGGCGACACACAACTTGTGTCGCTCGAGAGCGCCACCGAAGACACCGATCCGCGCGAGGTGTTGCACCACATCGATCTCGACATCGAACCCGGGCAGACCGTGGCCATTGTCGGCCCGTCGGGAGCGGGCAAGTCCACGCTCATCTCACTGGTGCCGCGGCTCTACGACGTCTCCGACGGGACGCTTCGAATCGACGGCATCGATGTGCGAGACCTCACCCAGTCCTCCCTCCGCCGAGCAATCGGTGTCGTGAACCAGGATCCTCACCTGTTCCACGAGTCCGTGGGCGACAACCTGCGTTATGCGCGACCCGGCGCCTCCGTTGAACAGCTCGCCGCAGCCGCTCGAGCGGCCCAAACTCACGCCGTTATCGCCGCACCCCCCGAGGGCTGTCTCTTCTCCACCTCCG
>JBPCTU010000640.1:0-4835 GCA_051011515.1 Acidimicrobiales bacterium | reverse complement strand
GAGCCGGACGGCTCGACCTGATGAAGCACGCCGGTCGTGCCTCCTGACCGGTAGTCGGTGGCTATCGAACCCACTATGTACCTCCCGGCCGCGTCACACCTACCGTCGTTCAGTCGGTTGCCCTCGGCTCCTGTATCGAGCTTCAGCCACGAGAAGCTTTCACCGTTCTCCCAGTCGAAGACGACCAGCTCGTTCTCCATACCCACCAGGAGCCGGCCTGGGTCTGGCGTCAGCACGAAAGAGCCGGGGCGCCCAGGAAGGTGCCTGGTACCTGTCTCGTCGGTGACCGGATCGAAGCGGTGGATTTGTCGGCCCTCGATGTCAGCCCAATAGAGGACCTGTTCTGTTGTGCTCCAGACCGGGCACTCTCCGAGCTCGGCCGGACCAGTGCTCACACGATCGATAGATGGCATCGGGGTCTCCAGACTTAGAAGCGTGGGAGAGACCATAGGTATTCTTTTCCCTTCGAGTCTCGGGGCAGGCTCTGGAAGGATCGGGCGGCAGGGCCAGCGAGGCCCGACCTGAAGCGGAGGAATCAGCCATGACAGCGAGCGCAGACCAGCGTCTGAGCGGCAAGGTGGCCGTCATCACCGGCACCGCCGGTGGTGTTGGTCGAGCCAGCGCGTTGCGTTTTGCTCGAGCCGGCGCCGCGATCGCAGCTGTGGACGTCGAACGGTCGGCCAATGTCGAAACGGCGGACATGGTGAAGGCGCAGGGCGGAACAGCGGTCGCCGTACAGGCCGATGTCACCGACGCTGGCCAAGTCCAGGAAATGATCTCGACGGCCGAAGATTTGTTCGGGGGTGTCGACATCGTGTTCAACAACGCTGGCGTCATGCACTCCGAGGATGGCGACGCTGTGGCGACGAGCGAAGCGGTCATAGACCGCACGTTGGCCATCAATGTCAAGGGGGTGATCCTCGGCGCGAAGTACGGGGTTCCGGCCTTGCGGCGTCGAGGCGGTGGATCGATCATCAATACCGCATCTTTCGTCGCGTCACTTGGTGCAGCGACCCCGCAGGTGGCCTATACCGCGTCGAAGGGGGCGGTCCTGTCCCTCACCAGAGAGCTGGCCGTGGTCCATGCGCGCGAAGGTATTCGCGTCAACGCGGTGTCTCCTGGCCCACTACGAACCGAGCTGTTGATGAAGATCCTCGACACCGACAAGAAGCAGCAGCGTCGCCTGGTTCATGTCCCGATGGGTCGCTTCGGTGAGTCGGAGGAGATCGCCCAAGCAGCGTTGTTTCTTGCATCCGACGAGGCTTCGTTCGTCACCGGCGCGAATCTGGCAGTGGACGGGGGGCTCACGGCGGCCTACGTAACCCCCGAGTGAGCTTGCGGTCCGGGCTCGTTGTCATCTAGAGCACCTGGGCTTGGACTGGACGCACCTTTCGAATCTGCAGACGAAGCGCCTCGTGTCGAGCCGGGGAGCCGGGGTTCGTGGGGGACCTCATCGACCTCGAAGCGCTTGAGGATCGATGACAGCGCTGCGAGGAGGATCACTGCTCCCAGGACGAGACCAATCGTTCCCGAGTGCGAGCCGATCCAGTTGGTCAGTGAGGCCGACCAACCTTCTACGACCCCTGCGGCAGCGCCTTGATCACCAGCATCGGAACGGAGGTCGTCGGCCCAGAACCACGTGATGTACAGGCCGGCAACGACCAAGAACACAGCCGAAACCCGGTGCACGTACGCCAGCGAGCTACGTAGTCGGCTGACCAAACCTTGTTTGGCGAAGGCCACAGCCAGGGTGAGCGCCATCAACAGCACCGACATGCCGATGCCGTAGGCGATGTAGGTCATGAACCCGGACACGAAGTTGGTCGTCGCAGCCGACCCCACGACTACTGAGAGGAACACCGGGAGTGTGCAGGACAGCGACGCCAACGCATAACTCACGCCGAACGTGAACACCGACTTCGCGTCCTTGCTGGCTCCGCCTCGGCCCACCTCGAGGAAGCCGACCGAGAGTTGGTAGCCGCGGAACATGGCGACACCGAGAACCACCATCACCACACCTATTCCGAGGGCGATGAACGGTATCCAGTCGACCAGGGACCGCACGCCTGCGTTGATCAGGATGCCGGCGCTCCCGAATACGACGAGGAAACCCAGCGAAACGATCGCTCCTACTTGCAGGGCCAGAGCGGCTCCGCCGGACCGTGGCGCAGCTGATGGCAACCCATGGTGAGCGGCGGCAAGCTCATCGTCCTCTAGTCCGAGAAAGTACGACAGGTAAGCAGGGAGCATCGCGAACCCGCACGGGTTCACCGTGGCAACCAGCCCGGCGGCGAAAGCGAGACCCAGCGGTGCCTCGAACACGTTGCCCTAAGTCGCTCTCACGAGGCGTTCAACAGTTTCTCGAGTCTCACGGCCAGCGCTTCCTCGTTCAGCTGGCCACCGAAGACCTCTTCGATCTGGCCGTCGGCGTTGATGAAGACCGAACTCGGCATCGCAATGAGTTCGAGTTCACGGAACAGTCCTCCGTTGGGATCGTCGGCGAGTGTGTACGTGAGTCCTACCTCAGCGGCCAATGCCTCCGCAGCGGTCCGGCGATCAGTGTTGGCGATCCCGAGAAACGTCACCTCGTCCTCGTATTTTTCATGCGCACTCTGAAACTCAGGGAGCTCGGCCACACAAGCCGGACACCAAGATGCCCAGAAGTTGACGACGACCGGCTGACCCTCGAAATCCGAGAACGACGCCGCACTACCATCGAACAAGACGAGGGGTCCGTCCGGAGTTGCCTCCGAGGTAGAGGTGGTCGAGCCGCCACCGCCGAGTGCGGTGATGCCTGCGACTGTGAGCGCCAAAACGATGGCGGTCACGACAAGCACACGTCGCCTGGTTCGTGGGGTCACCTTGATGTTCATTGCCGGGCGAAGGGGCAGGAAGTGGAAGCCATGACGAGGAAACCCGCCACGTGGCGATGATCTTCCACCCGCAATGGGGTTGTGCGGCGAGGTCCCAGCGGAGCTAGGAGCTGCAGTCGGGCGTGTCAGTCGTCTCCGTCGACACGTTCGGCGCTCATCAACGATTCGACGAACTCGGCACGCGGAATCGCGGGGAGAGTTGTGATGTCCACGGTGCCTCGAGAGGCAAGGTTCACGGACAAGCGAGCAACGGTTGCTGCGTCGGGAGCCTCGAGGATGGTGACGAAGTCGTAGTTCCCCAGGGTGGCGTACTGAGCGAGCACTGAGCACCCGAACTCGCCGATCTCGGCGTTGACGGCGTCGACCCGCTCGGGATTGGCAGCGAGCGTGCGTCCACCGTCGGCGGTCAGCCGCGTCAGCATGATGAAGGTGGCCATTTCTTCCTCCTGATTGACTCTCGCGACGCTAACAGTCGAACACCGCTCCAGCTCCTGCAGTGTCTGCCGAACTGAGCATTGAGTGTCGAGCAGAACAACGAGTAGCGCCCAGTCGCAATGAATAGAGCATCTTGGTGATGGAGCTGCGCGCTACTTTGCCCGTTGTTATGACGAAGCCGTCTGAAATGGCGAAGCAGACAGACGCAGAGCCTTCATCAGGTTTACCACTTTGGGCAGTCATCGCCGCGGGTGGGGTCATTACCGCCCTATCGCTCGGAGTTCGTTCGACGTTCGGCCTTTTCTTGGATCCCGTCGTCGAGTCGTTGGAGACCGACCGCGGCACCTTTGCGCTCGCAATCGCGATCCAACAGATCGTTTGGGGAATCAGCCAACCGATCGCCGGTGCGATCTCTGATCGATACGGCGCGGGACGAACACTCGCCGCCGGTTCGTTGATGTACGCGGTCGCGCTGTTGCTCATGTCCACAGCTTCTTCGCCCGGCATGTTGTTGTTGTCGGCCGGGTTCCTCGTCGGTCTGGCGATTGGCGCGGCGAGCTTCGCCGTTGTGCTTTCTGCCGTCGGGCGCATGGTTCCGCCCGAAAGGCGCACGATGTCATTGGGCATCGTCAGTGCCATTGGGTCGCTGGGCCAGTTCATCCTTGTTCCCGTCGCCGGGATGAGCATCGACAACACGTCGTGGGAAACGACTGCGGTGATCCTTGCCTTCGTCGCTCTAGCCGCCATCTTGTTGACTCCGGCGGTACGAGGTCGAGCCAGCGACTACACCGAAGCGGCATCTGGTGACTCCGAAGACGGTCGACCGTTGCGCCAAGAGCTCCGCCGAGCGGCGCACGCGCGGCCGTACCTGCTGCTGAACGGAGCCTTCTTCGTCTGCGGTTTCCACGTCACATTCATCGCAACTCACCTGCCTGCCTTCTCGGAAGATCTGGGGCAGCCCGGATCTGCAGCCGCGACCGCGTTGGCCCTGGTCGGGTTGTTCAACGTGTTCGGCTCGCTGGCAGCGGGCTGGTTGGGGGCGCGCCACTCCAATACCAAGCTGTTGGCCGGCATATACGGCCTGCGTGCAGTGGTCATCACGGCTTTCATGCTGGTTCCCGCCAGTTCGACCGCGACGATCGTGTTCGGAGCAGCGATCGGCGTTCTGTGGTTGTCGACGGTTCCGCTGACATCAGCGATGGTGACCGAGCAATTCGGGACCGCCCACTCGGGCACTCTGTTCGGCATCGTCTTCTTGTCCCACCAGATCGGCGCGTTCGCCGGAGCGTGGATCGGAGGCGAATTGGCCGACGCAACCGGGTCGTACGATTCCTCGTGGTGGATAGCGGTCGGGCTGGGCTTGCTGGCTATGGCCCTTCAGCTGCTGATCAAGGAAGGGCCCGTGCCAGAGCCGCCGCCCGTCGACCCTCGCGGCATTCGGTTGGCGCCCACCGGAGTCGCGGTCGCCCTCGTGGCGATTGGAGTGGTGTCGGTCTTTTCCGCACTCGACACCGCCGAGGCGCGCGC
>JBPCTU010000639.1:0-4627 GCA_051011515.1 Acidimicrobiales bacterium | reverse complement strand
GGTCACTGCGTCATCACCGGCATCTCACCCAACGATTCCCCCGGACCGCAGTCGGGCGATGTCGTCAGCGTCGTAGCCGAGCGACTCGAGGATTTGATCGGTGTGTTGGCCATGGGTCGGGGCAGGTGTGGGGTTCGCTTCGCCATCTTCGCCAAAGCGGGCGCCTTGGCGAGGGACTCTCATCCGGCCAACAACGGGGTGATCGACGATCCGGAGAGCGTCGCGGGCTTGCACCTGCTCGTCCTCGGCGACCTCGGTGGGGTCGAGTACGGGGACCGCGGGTACGTCGGCTGCTTGGCACCGGCGCAGAAGTTCATCGGACGGGAACGCTGCACAGATCTCTTCGAACATCTCGTACCAGAACGGGAAGTTCTGACCCCTGGCTGCAGCGGTCGCGAGTCGCTCATCGACGGAAAGCTCAGGCCGATCGAGCGCGTTGCAGACGGCCTCCCACTGGGCATCGTTGCCAGCAGTGACACAGACCCACCCATCGGCGGACGCGAAGAGCTGGTAGTAGGACAACAAGTTCGGGAGGTGGGTCGCGTCATCGTCCAACAACGTGCAGTGCATCATGCCGTCTGGCCAGTTGAACGCAATGTTGGATTCCAGCATCGACATCTCCACGTGCTGGCCCTTGCCGGTCCGACCTCGGCTGACCAAGGCAGCGGTAATTGCCTGGCTGGCGGTGAGCGCAGCAACCTTGTCTGCCACCATGCCTCGGATGAGGGTTGGCCCGACGTCGGTCATTTGCGCTCCCGCCCAGCCCGACAATGACTGAATGACGGGGTCGTAGACAGGTCGATCGACGTAAGGGCCGGTGTTTCCGAACCCGGCGGAGGAAACGTAGATGACCTTTGGGTTCCGGGCCAGGACCGCCTCGACACCGAAACCCAATCGCTCGACGGCGCCAGGCCGGTATCCCTGGATGAACACATCCGCGTCTTCGAGAAGACCCCAGAGGATCGCCTTGCCATCGTCAGTCTGCAGGTCGATGCCGATGGACTCCTTGCCCGCGTTCGCGTTGGCGAACCAGGCGCTCATCCCACCCTTCTGGCTGCCGTATGCGCGGAGATCATCTCCTCGCTCGACACCTTCTACCTTCACGCTGGTCGCACCCTGGGTCGCCAGCAGGTAGGTGGCGCCCGGTACCGCAATCATCTGGCCCAACTCGACGATACGTATACCTTCCAATGGTCCTGGCATCGATCCTCCCCGTCAGTTGGTCTGGGTATGTCGAGCCCACACCCAACCACGTCTGGAAGCGCCGCGCCACCTCCGCCGGACGCGGCCACTAGCTTGCCGGGACCTTCAGTTCGTGTCGAAGACCAACCGGAGGTCCTGTGCTGCCTGGAACGAGTTGCCCTGGATCAGCAGATAGGGCTCCGCGCCGGGGGCCACCTCGAAACCCCCACACCGGTCGAGCAGGAGATTCGAGCCGACGACAGCTTCTCGACGGGCCAGTTCGTATCCGATACAGAAGTGTTTGCCCAGCCCGAAGCCCAAGTGCCCCGAGCGACCCTCGGTGGTGGAGCCGCCGGATCTGAGTTCCTTGGTGAGGTGTAGATCCTGACGGTTCAGGTCGAACGTCGAAGGATCCGCGAACACCGTTTCGTCCAAGTGGGCGGCACCAATGGATACACGCACCCGGGCTCCCTCTGGGATCTCGGTTCCGTACCACTCCACGGGCGCGGTCGTGAACCGGTCCTCACTGGTGACAGGAGGAGTGAGCCGCATGGTTTCGCTGAAGGCGTTGTCCCAGAGGGATAGATCGCGCCGAACTGCTTCGAAATCCGCGGGACGGCCAAGGAGGTTGAACCACATGTTCGCGATTGCCTTGTCGGTGGTTTCGCCTCCGGCTATGAACAACAGACCGCAGAAGGCTGTGATTTCATTGTCGTCCAGGCGCTGGCCTTCTACCTCGGCTCGGGCGATCTTGGCGATGTGGTCGGTACGCTCCGGGTCGTCGACGCCTTGGAGCGCTGGCGCGATGTGGTTGCAGAACTCAGCGCGGGCTTCGAGACCTCGCTCTCGTAGTCCCGGAGTCGGAGCGAGGCCCCGGATCATGTCGGTGACCCAACCTCGGAACTGGTCGCCGTCACCGACCATTCCGAGCATTCCGGATATCACGTCGACCGGGAGTCGGGTACTGAACTGTTTGACCAGGTCAACCTGGCCATCGTCCACGAACGTATCGATGAGAGCGTTGGCACTCGAGACGATGGTGTCTTCGTACTTGGCCAGGCGTTTGCCCACGAAATCCGGAGCAACAATGCTGCGTCTGACCACGTGACCATGGTCGTCACGCGAGATCAGGGTCGGGCCAATCACCTGACCAGTGGTCAGCTCGTACGTTGACGCCGAATAGGTTTCGTGGTCGGCAAAGACCGCCGCCACATCCGCGTACCGAGTCAACCAGTAGACGTCGTTGACAGTGTCGTGGAACAGCGGATGGTCGTTGCGCATCAACGCCCATACCGGGGCCGGGTTGCGACGGTATTCGTCGTCGAGCAGCTGCTCGGGGCGCAGCGTCATCTCACCCGTGGACGAAGTGGGCAGGGTCCTCGACTGGGTCGGCGGTCTGATTGATCGGACAATCGTCGGCGATCTCGAGCACAGCGAGCGTCCGACCGATTCCAACACAGAAGCCAATGAGGGTGAGCAGTTCGAGGATCTGCTGGTCGGTGAAGTGTTCCTTCATTCGAGCCCAGTAGTCCTCGTCGCCGAGCATCGCTTCGTGATCCCAGTTGAACCGTTCAGCGGTCTCGGCTGCGAGTTTCTCGGCCTCGCTGAAGGCGCCGATCTCCTTGTATTCCTCGACGAGGTGATACAGGTCGTCTTCGAGTCCTTGCTGCATCGCCGATGCAGACCGGGTGTTCAGTCAAATATGGCACTGATTGATCTGCGCCACTCGCATTCTGGCGATTTCACGGACCCGGACATCGAGGGAGATTTTGGTGTAGAGCGCCTTCCCCGTGACGCCGACGCCCTTGCCGACATCGGGGCTGAGCTGCCACAAACGGCTGCGTTCGAGCCCCTCTCCTTCGGGGACGTTGATGCGTGCCATTCGGGAGGCTCCTTGGAGTGGTTGGTTTCCGAACCGAGCACCGCCAGGGCAACAAACCCTGTGCGGCCCAGCAGCGTCGTATCAACGGATAACGTGCCACCCGTTGGTACGTCTGTAGTCGATCGTACCTCTGTACCAGCGATCGAGAAAGAAGCCCAAGATGAGCACTGAGTTCGACCTCGAGGAAATCGACCGCTTGTTGACTACAACTCGAGCTGTCCGCAAACGCCTCGACCTGGAGCGCTCGGTTCCTCGCGAGTTGGTGCTCGAGTGCATCCGGGTCTCCACCCAGGCTCCCGCGGGCGGCAACTATCAGAAGTGGCGGTGGGTGATCGTCGACGACCCGGACAAGAAGGCGGTTGTTGCCGACGCCTACCAGCGTTCATATGCGCCCTACATCGAAATGCAGCGCAACGCCGTGACCGACAAGTTGTCAGAGGACGCCACAGTCGGAAAGATCATGTCGTCGAGCGACTACCTCGCAGAGATCCTCGCTGAGGTACCGGTACTGGCAATCCCCTGCTCGTTGGGCGAACCAACCGACGCCGGCCAGATCACCCAAGGGTGGTGGGGATCAGTGATCCCGGCAGTTTGGAGCTACATGCTGGCTGCCAGGGCGCGAGGCCTCGGAACTGCGTGGACCACTCTGCACCTTCCGTACGCCGAAGAGGTCGGCGAAGCCTTGGGAATCCCGTCCACGGTCACCCAGCTGGCCTGTATCCCGACGGGCTACTACACCGGCGACACGTTCCGTCCCGGCTCGCGCCGACCCGCGGAAGATGTGACCTACTGGAATAGCTGGAAGAACACCGAGATCAGCGGCGGCTGATCGCTGCAGCTAGCCGCGGACGAACAGTCGCAGGGGTTCGAACGGCATCGGGCCACCTTCGAGCCGCTGCAGATTTTCGAGGTTGGGCATCATCCGCTCCTCCACGAACTTGGCGTGGCTCTCGGGCGGGTCCCAGACCATCAGGACTGTCGATCGTTCTTCGCCGTCGGGTAGCTCGATGAGCACCGTGAGGCCGTCCGGCGGATCGTCCAGGAGTCCAAGAATCTCGATAGCCGTCGAGTTGTCTTCCACTGAGGCACTGACGCGGGTCACATGCATTTGCCGAATCTAGCCAAACGCAGGCGCCCGGATCAGCTGGGCCGCCCACTCGCCTGGCCCGACGCCCACGGCCGGAGAGTACCCGCCCGCCGGTGGGCAATGGCTCGGTCGATCACGAGCAGAACCGGTTGTCGACGTCTAGTCCGAACGCAATGGATTCGGCCGGTGTCAGGGGTCTTCCTGCCAACTCGCATGCCCGCCCGAGCCATGAGACGACGTCCAGATCGATGATCCGCCACGAAGAGGGCTCCTGACCCCGAGCTGCTACGGGTACCGCTGCCCTGGTTGCGTCGGGGGCAACCACACTTACGATTCGAGCCGCTTTCGAAGTTGGCAACCAACGGGGACTTGCCGTGTCTGCCTGAATCGTTACCGCAAGCTCGCCGTCGGGCAAGTACCAGATCGACAATCGGCCGGTCGCTTCAGCGACGAAGCCAAGAGTGCCGTCTCCGGAG
>JBPCTU010000638.1:0-7667 GCA_051011515.1 Acidimicrobiales bacterium | reverse complement strand
AGTTCGACGCGGCAGGAGGAAGCAAGAACACACAGGTCGGGGGGGGCATGGGCAGCGCGCACATAAGGGTCGATGGGGCGGGGCCCCCGGAGACACCGCGCTGCGGATTATCGCAGCGCCATATAATTGCACCGCTGTGAGTCCTAGTACCGCGCCACTCGAGGTGGAGGATCCGGTTGACGATGTCGTCGTCGACCCGGACACCCCGTGGGTGGTGATCGTCTGGAACGACCCCATCAATCTGATGTCGTACGTCACGTTCGTCTTCCAGAAGCTCTTCGGATATTCGAAGGAGAAGGCCACGAAGCTGATGCTCGACGTCCATCACAAGGGTCGGGCTGTGGTTTCGGAGGGTCCTCGCGAGAAGGCCGAGTTGGACGTCTTTCGGCTCCACGAGCATGGCCTCTGGGCCACGATGCAGCAGGACTGACGGCGATCACCGCTAGCTTCACCATGTGATCCTCGAGAGGAACGGGCAAGGAGGCTTCGACCTCGAGACCTTCGAGTGGCAGCGTCAGATGCTGGCGGGGCTCATTCCGTCGCTCCGAGATCTCCTCATCGATGGATCGAGTCCGGTGCTGAGGCGCCTCTATCCAACCGCGTACCCCGATGACGCGAAAGCGAACGCAGCGTTCGACGACCTGGTCCACGACCAGTTGTTGGCCCAGAGACTCGAGGCGCTCGACACCGTTGAGCAATCCATGGCTGCCAGTCACCTCACCGAGGACGAACTGGTCCAATGGATGAACGCCGTCAACAGCCTGCGCCTGGTCTTGGGAACCCGTCTCGACATCAGCGAGGAGGACTCTCCGAGCCAGGTCGCCGACGACGACCCCGATCGGGCTCTCTGGGTCAGTTACGAGTTGTTGACCCAAATGCTGGCGTTGATCGTCGACGTGCTCGAGGCCGACCTCTGAGGCCCCGGAAGTGGCTCAGTCGGGAACCTCAGGGATCGGGTACCAGAAACCTCCGGCTGCGCCTGGACCAGTGAACGCTCCAACACTGGGCCCTAGCCGGTACCTCACGATTTCGGCGACGTTGGGCCGTGCCACAAGATCGCGTTCCATGACTTCGTAGAAGGGTCGAGCCGAGGCATCGGCGATGCAAAGCGCAACTCGCACCCGGTCCCCGCTCGAGGTCATCGTGTCAACCATCGTTCGCGCTAGCTCGTCCACGGTTCTTCCGTGCCCCACGATGTCGACTTCGCCGTTCGTCATTGCAATGACCGGAACACCCTCGCCGGCCGTATCGGTATTCGGCATCCGGCCCATGGCTCGAGCGACGTCGAGGGCCTGCAAGACGGTGACGGATCCGAGCGTCGGCACAATCTGTTCAGCGCGTCGCGCCGCTTCCTCCAGCGGGCATCCCTGCAAACGGGCCTCGGCTGCCTCCCATACACAGCAGGTGATGCCGAACGAAACGGTATTCGTGTCCACCATGCGAACCGGCACGTCGACCCTTTCGGCGGCGAGACGCGCCGAGTTCAAAGTGCCTGAGTAGGTGGCCCCGATGTGGACGGACAGGATCTCGTCGAACCCCGCACCGATCAACTCCTCGTACACCTGCAGAAAGGCGCCCGGGCTGGGCTGACTGGTCATGACCTCTGGCTGACGGTTGGTCCAGAGGTCCCAGAAGCTGTCAGCGTCGAGGTCGACTCCCTCGCGATACTCCTTGCCGTCGATGATGACGGTGATCGGCACGACCTTGATGTCGTAGCGATCAGCCAGGTCGGCGGGGATCTGCGAGTTGGAGTCGGTCACGATTCCGAACATGTTGGATCAACCCCAAAACCCGGCTCAGCGTTCCAGTGTTGGGCCGCGAAGCTCATCGTCCTGGGCGGCCCGCCACTGTTCTACCTGTTGATTGGTCTGCAGGAAGCGGTAGCGCACGATCGCACTGGTGGCGAGGGCCGCGAGTGGCAACCCGACCGACGGCGCGCAGCCTCCTGGGTTCGGGAGTCGCCTCCGCCACCAGACGAACGAAAACAGAATCCAGGTGAAGCTGGCGGCTTCGGTGGCCGCAAACGCCTGTCGCTGATTCAACAATCGCGCCGTTGTCGCGGCGACCGCAGCATCGACGGGAAAGTAGAGCGGGAACGTCGCGAAGACCTGACCACCGCTTGTAGCGACACCCTTGCCACCCTCGAAACGACGCCATACGGGGAAGCAGTGACCGGCGACCGAAGCCGGGCCGCCGACATGGAGACCCGGGTCTCCAGCGAACTTGCCCCCAAGTCGTGCGCCCGCGAACCCTTTTGCGACGTCGAGCGCCATCACAACTGCGCCCCACTTCTTTCCCAGAACACCGGCGACATTCGCAGCTCCCGGATTTCCGGTGCCGACGCGACGAATGTCGACCTGTCCTCGAGTGGCGAGCCGCGTGACGATCTCAGCCGACGGCAATGTCCCGACGAGATAGCCGGCGCCCAGTGACGCTGCCGCTCCCAATAGCCGTCGCACGACAGGCAATTTAACGGGCACTACGACCTGACAGCCATCGCGCCTCGACCGCCCCGAAGGTGGCGGGATCCTCACGCGGCACACGGGGTGTCGCCTGGTATCGTAACCGGGCCCCGATTGGGGTGGGACGCCCCGTTCGTCCAGCGGCCTAGGACGCCGGCCTTTCACGCCGGTAACACGGGTTCAAATCCCGTACGGGGTACTTCGAGGAACAGCGCCACCTGCTCGCGAGGCAGGCCGCTCGTGCCTCAGGCAGACGGCCTGTAGGGCAACCCGAAATCGACGGCCGACTGTTCGTTCGCGTCCAGTAGCTCGAGGGCCGCGGAGACGACCTCGATCTGGCGGTTGTGATCGCCAGGAGCCCCGAGCTGACGTCCGAGTGGGTGATCGACGACCAACACACGAGACAACCCCATCAGCGCGGGAATGTGGGCGAAACTCCTGATGAACACGCTGACCGCCGGGATCCCGTTGGTTTCCATGGCTCGCTGCACCTGTCCGACCGACACGTGACAGATCGGTCAAACCGGTACGAGAAGGGCCGCGTCGGCGTCGTGGCCCATTGCCACTTCAGCCCACTCCTGAGCCAGGCCTTTCTTCAGTCGGAGCTGCGAAGTGGCTCCGACGAACGAGTAGGCGACGGGCGCCAGCTCACCGATGACGCCTTGGCGCTCGAGCTCCTTCAGATGCCCGATCGGTAGGGCCACCTGCGAATCCGTCTGTGCTGCTTCAACCGGGTATCCACCGTGACGTACCCGTATCTGATCGGGTGGTGTGGTGGTGGGTATCTGTGAGAGCTCGGGCCGTGACTTGATGAAGTCCTGGATACGGGACTCGGCTTCAGCCTGAGTCATGTTTGGTTCGCCGAAGGGTTCCGGGTCATCACCGTCGACAAAGTGCCCGCTGGAGGTCAACAACAGGACGCGCGACTCGGCCAACGGTTTGTCGAGCTCGGCGAATGGGACGTTGTCGTACCCGTGGGGAAAGTCTTCCGGGTCACCGAGGTGACCGGCATAGGCCTTGATCTGCCACCGGTATACGACGTCGATGACGCGATCGGCCGAGCCATCATCGATCGTCTCACCAACCGCGTCGAGAAGTTGTCCGATGAAGTCACTGAACTCGCTGTCAGAAAGATCGCGAGCGAACTTGAAGTTGAGGTTGCTCCGACTGCCATACCAGAAGGACAGCCGCAGGTCTTGCAAACTGCTACTGGAGTCCACGGGCTGGACCTCCTCACAAGGGTGAGATGATCTCACAACCTGCGGCGCTAGCGCCTCCGCGGCTCAGGCGTGGGCTTTGCTCATCAACACGACAGCTCAACACTGAGTTGAGTCGCCGCTCGCCCGGCTATGCCGGGGCGAGCTCGGCGATCTCTGTGGTCGGGACCGGCGTCGATCCGGTGACCTTCCGCTTTTCAGGCGGACGCTCTGCCAACTGAGCTACCCGACCTCGCTCATATGTTGCGGTCCCGACGGGATTTGAACCCGCGACCTCCGCCTTGACAGGGCGGCGTGCACTCCAAACTGCACCACGGGACCTTATTATTGCCGCCTGTTCGGGTCCTCAAGAACCCTCACAACGGCGGAGCGCAAGCGCCCCAAATCTTCAACCGCCTGTTCGGGTCCTCAAGAACCCTCACAACCGCGGAGCGCAAGCGCACCGAGGTGACACTGTATGCCCTCGCGGCCAAGACACCAATCACAAACTGGCCTTGAATCTTCAGTCGACCAGTTCGCCGTCCACCTCGAGATCAACGCGGTCGTTGTAGAAACACACCATGCCGGCGATGGGCTGGGACTCAGGCAACGGAGTGCGGTAACCCCAAGCAACGTCGGTGTACTCGACATCGTTGATCGTGGCAGTCCAGTAGTGAGCCCACCCCTTGTACGGACAGGCGGTCTCGGTCGTGGTCGGCGTCAAGAGATCGAGGCGCACGTCGGTTGCCGGAATGTAATAACGAGGCGGAAGCATCGACTCGTACAAGACTGTTGGTTTCTCGGTCTCGGCTATCACCTCGCCATCGAGAAGGACCCGCACGACACGCGAGGATCGCAGGGCATCGATTCGTTTGTACGGGTCGCGCGGGTGAACGAAGACCTCTTCGTCTTCCTCGAACCAGCTGTCCATCTCGCCCCAGTCGATGTGTACATGTCCGGGAAGTTCATCAACTGTCGTGGTCGCCAACCCCGCAGCCGTCACGTCCTCGATCGGGATGTACCACGCCGGGTAGTAGGGGTGCGTCCAGACGTACTTGGCGCTCCGGGTGTCGACCACGGTACGGCCGGATTTCACGCCGCGGATCCATTTCGGGTTGGGCTCGACTCTGACTTCGTTGAGACTCATAGGCGCAGCAACCTCAAGTCTTGGCGGGCTATTCCCCTGACAGCACCCGCCCGATTTCGGCTCTGTGGCCGCTTCCGGACACGCCTTATCGACCGCAACCGGCCGCGACGAGGATCTTTGGGCCGTTTGACCTATGGTGCGACTGAGCGACTGTGCCCGATCCCTGGCACGGCGCTCAGACCCCCCCTATACAGACACATGGCGCTCGCCAATGTGCCGCCAGAGGCATGTGCTTCTGACTTTGCTCTGTAATCGCTACCCCCCCTGAACCGAGGCGCAAGATGACATCCCTTCAGATGAAGATCACTGCACTGGCAGTGTCGCTGGCTGTGGTGATCCCACTGGCATTTGTCTCCATCACAGCCGGAGCCGATCCGTGGCCGGAGACTGTCACCGTCGGAGCGGGCCACGAACGGGCTGCGCTGGACATCCCACTCTGGACCGACATGGGCAAGGTCGTGGCCAACCCCGACAACTTCGGTAGCGAGGGTGTTGTACCAACCGACGCGACCCTCAAGCCAGAGGCGAGGTTTCCTCGGGACGAGGAAGGCGAACCCGTCGTACCCGCCGAACCCGCCATAACCGCCGAATACCTCTCCGACGTCGACGTCTACTTCGACGGCTGGATGCGCGACACCGATTGGGTCGACGGGGAGATCGACGACATCGTCACCTGGGTTGAAGCCGGTGGCGTTCTGATCATCACCGACGACGACAGCGACTCCAACGACTTAAGCGCAGAGTTCGGTGCCGGCACACCGTTGAGCCGTTTCGTCGGCGCGGCTGGCGATGGCACGGCCATCGTCCCCGACACCTCCAATGCCGCAGGCCTGGAGATTGCCTCCGGCCCGTTCGGCACCTGGACCAGTGCCGACGCCCTTGGGACCTTCGGCTATTTCACGTCTCTTCCGGCCGGCTGGACCCAGCTCGCTGTGGAGCAAGGAACTACCAACCCGGTGATGATGACCCGCGCGGCCGGCGCCGGTCACGTGATCCTGGTGACCGATGAGGGACTCTTCCGAAACGAAGACCTCACCGGCGCCTGCAACGTCATGGCCTACGCAATATCCCTCGTCGGAGGCACCATAAATGGAACCCCCGGCGCGGGGGGCGAGTGTGAGGTTGCCGCCCCACCCCCAGGCCCGACTCCGACTCCCGGTGGACCAACCCCCACACCTCCTTCTCCGACGCCGACTCCTGGCCCCACCCCCGAGCCTGGCGCAGTGATGTGCAACGGCCAGGAAGCTGACATCGTCGGAACCGCAGGTGACGACGTGATCGATGGAACCGCCGGACCGGACGTGATCCACGCTCTGGCCGGAAACGACACCGTCGACGGCGGTGGCGGTGACGACATCATCTGCGGCGGACTGGGCAGCGACATGCTCAAGGGCGGCCCGGGCAGGGACATGATCTTCGGGAACAAGGGCGGCGACAACGTCCGTGGCGGTCTCGGAGCAGACGTCTTGAAGGCCGGTGCAGGCGACGACATCGTCGTCGGCAAGAAGGGCAATGACGACCTCTTCGGTGGACTCGGCAACGACGACCTGCGCGGCGGCTTCGGCAAGGATGACATCGAGGGCGGCGGCGGCGCAGATACCGCTAACGGCGGCCCGGGGAACGACACCGTGGCGGGCAACAAGGGCAAGGACACCGTCGACGGTGGAGCTGGTTCCGACGTGTGCAGCGGCGGTCCCGGAGTCGACTCGGCCACCCGTTGCGAGGTCTGGTCACCCTTCTAACCAGCCGAGCTCCAAGTAGCTCAGCAACTGGAAAATGTCAGCTCGGGCGGTCTGGGAACAACCCAGGCCGCCCGTCTGACGTTCTAGGCCTCGGGCCCAAAGAGCGGACAAACAACGTAACGTGGAAACCCTTCGAGGGAAGGTGGGTCCATGAAGCACGAGACCGGAATCGATCGTCATGCCGAGTGGGACTCACTGCGCCAGAAACACCTCGAGTCCAAGGCGGACCGGCCCGACTCATCTGCTCGAGGCGTTCACCACCTCGCGCTGCTGAGCTCAGACGTCGAAGCGACAATCAACTTCTACCAAGGTGTCCTCGAGTTCCCGCTCACCGAACTGTTCGAGAACCGGGACTACGAGGGTTCGACCCACTTCTTCTTCGACATCGGCAACGGCAATTCGTTGGCCTTCTTCGACTTCCCGGGCCTCGACCTCGGCCCGTATGCGGAAGTTCTGGGATCGATGCACCACCTCGCAATATCGGTCACCCCCGAAACCCAGGTCCGGCTGCGAGAACGGCTCAACGATGCGGGTGTCGAGATCGTGTTCGAACACGAATCTTCGATCTACTTCAGCGGCCCCGACGGCGAGCGACTAGAGCTGCTCGCGGACAAACTGGGCGAGATGTACGGCTCAGAGGTGCTCTGACCTCAGTCGGCGCCCTGCCCTGCTGCTATGGCCTCGTTCGTGAAAGCGCGGAATTTTCCGGTATCGAACCCGACAACGAGGTTCGCCTCTGTCTCGATGATCACTCGATGGGGTGAGTCGAGGAATTTCTTGAAACTCTGCCGGTAGTTGTCGTCGGGGTCTACGGCGGTTCCCGACAACGCGGAGTAGAACCAGTCCTTCAGCTCGTCCCAGCCTTCCTCCCCCGCGACGTGAACGATCGAATCGCCCTTGTAGGACGCCGTCCGTCCTTCGCGGTTGATGACCACGCCGGACTGCGGCCGACCTCGAAGTGCCGGCACCCGGGCCCTTCTGGCCGCACAGGTTGTCCAGAACTTTCCATCACGCCACACATACGCCACGACCACGCCGACCGGGTAACCCTGCGAGTTGGTCCAGTTGAAGATGCACTCGCCACCAGCACTGACGAGCTCTTCCAACTCGTCGTCGCTGA
>JBPCTU010000637.1:0-16273 GCA_051011515.1 Acidimicrobiales bacterium | reverse complement strand
TCGGTAGAGCGGATGATCGGGCCCGAGGTCTGCCACCAGCTCCAGCCCACCGAGTGCGCCGCCAGGGCCGCTCGGCGACGGGAAGCGCTGCGTCATCTCCAGCATGACCCTGCGTTCGGCGATACGCCAACGGCCGTCGCGGCGTTCGACTGTGTCTAGGTACCGGCTGCCATGGAAGGTCTGCTCGATGTCCTCGCCCGAACCCTTCGTGCGACGGCTGCCTGCGAAGCTGTTGCTCTCGGCATGAGCTCGGTCGCCGTCGAGTTCCACAACGAAGTTGAACACGTAGTGGAAGCGGTGAATCGAGGACGACTCGATCGGCATCACCACATCGCACCATTCGTGGGCGTTGCCTTCGAAGAAGCCGTAGTCGACCCAGCCGTCCGACCAGAAACAATCCTTCAAGGCGTCGACGTCGAGCCAGTCGAGCGCCCGCGCATACCTTCCGCCGACAACCTCTTCGATCTCGCGTTTGTCGAGTAGTTCTTGAACCCGATCGTCGGTCACGACTGATCGTCTACCAGTTCACCCGCTTCATGAACCCGCCGTCGACGGTGAGGTTTGCGCCGTTGATGTGCCGTGCGACGTCGCCTGCCAAAAACGCGACTGCGTTGGCCACATCGGATGGTTCACCCAGGTCGCCGCCGGGGTGGGTCTTCTGGGTCGCCTCGAAGAACTCGGGCATCCCTTGGCGGATCCCGTCCCAGTCGCCACCTTCGACCATGATCGGTCCGGGTGACACGACGTTGCAGCGAATGCCGCTGGCCCCCAGAACTTGGGCCTGCCCCAACGTCCAGTTGGTGACGGCGGCCTTGAATGCGCTGTAGCTACCGCTACCGGACGCGAAATGTTCGCCCACTGCGCTGGTGCCGATGCTGATAACCGACCCGCCGCCGTCGGCGAGGGCTTCCTGGGCGGCGGCAACGCCCCCGACGAGTGCCATGAGATCGATGTTGAAGTTGTGGATCCAGCCCTCGAGCTTCCGTTGCGGTTTTGCCGAGGTGTTGTGTACATACACGTCGATGCCACCGAGCGTCTCGGCGGAAGAGTTGATCCAGCCGCTCAGTGAGTCGAGGTCGCCAGCGTCGACAGCGCTGCCACAGACCTGGCCCTGCGATGAGAGCTCGCTGACTGCGGCATCGACACCCTCCTGGTCACGTGCACAGATCGCGACCGAGGCACCTTCGGCGAGGAATGTCTCGGCAATGGCTCGTCCCAGGCCTTTGGTTGATCCCGTCACCAATGCCTTCTTGCCTGCGAGTCCTAGATCCATGTTCGCTGCCTGCTTTCGTCGATTCGAGCGTCAAGAACTTACATAACCCGGTGCGGTGATGCAGCAGCGGAGCCACCCATGCTCGAGCTATGTGGTGTGGTCGATCGGCATCGTGATCGAAGTATCCCGTAGCGTTCGTCGGTGGGACGGCTGTAGCGGGTTCAGCCGATGAAGTGGGAGTGGCCAATGAGTATCGAAGGCATGACATTCGTTATCACCGGAGGGGCAAGAGGTATAGGTGCCGAGACGGCCCGACTCGCTGCTTCAGAAGGCGCCAAGGTGGTGGTCTCCGACGTGCTCGAAGAGGAGGGCGAGGCCACCGTGGCCGACATCGTCTCGGCCGGGGGTAACGCTGCGTTCGTCGCGGCCGACGTCACGGACCCTGGACAGGTCGAAGGTCTCATGCGCGACGCTGCTGACACCTTTGGTGGCATCGACGTCCTCCACAACAATGCCGGCATTCATGAGCTCATGCTCACGACCGACGCCTTGTTCGACGACCTTCCGCTCGAAGTCTTCGACCAAGTCGTGGCCGTGAACCTGAGGGGGCCGTTCATCTGTTCGAAGATGGCGCTCCCATATCTCTCCGCCAGCGACCGGGGTCCGTCCATCATCAATGCCGGGTCGACCGCGAGCTTCTCCGGCTATCCGATGGGTTTGGCCTACGGCACGAGCAAGGGCGGGATCGCCCAAATGACCAAGAACCTGGCCGTCGCCCTGGCGCCTCGTGGAATTCGAGCCAACTGTTATTGCCCCGCGGCTGTGGACACTCCGATGGTCGAAGAAGTCGGGAGATCAGCAGCCGTTGCCGACACCTCGACACCCGATCGCTCCGAAACCACGGTTAGCGGCCACCTTGTTGGTCGCATCGGTGCTCCGCGCGACATCGCGGAACTGGTCTGCTTCCTGGCAAGCGACAAAGCGTCGTTCGTGAACGGGGTGACCTGGTTGATCGACGGTGGGTCGTTGGCGTGGCGCGGATAGATGGCTCGCTCGCCGAAGTCCGCTGGCGGGTGGCCCAACGCCCGGACATGATGGCCACCACGACATCAGACGATCCCGAGGACCGGCATGAAGGCAGCAGTTTCGTACGAGTACGGGGCCCCAATCCAGGTTGTTGAAACCGAGCTTGGAACAGTGGGGCCAAACGACGTCCGCATAGACGTGAAGGCGAGCGGTCTGTGTCACTCCGACGTTGCCGTCCAGACCGGCGAGCTGCCGTTTCCGTTGCCGGTCATCCTGGGCCACGAGGGTGCCGGTGTGGTCACCGAGGTGGGCGATGACGTGACGACATGTCAGGTCGGCGATCACGTCGTGATGTCGGCCCTCATCCACTGTGGCGTATGTGCCAACTGTTTGAAGGGCCGCCCCAACCTCTGCATGTGGGGGCTTCAAACCATCTTCAGCTGCACCAATCCCGATGGGGGGCTCCGGGCCAAGGACACCGATGGCAACGACCTGTACCAGTTCTCGTCGATCGGCACCCTCACCGAGTCGTTGATCTGCAGCGAGAAACACGCCGTACCGATCCCGAAGGATGTGCCGTTGGAGTCGGCCTGCCTCACCGGCTGTGGAGTGCTCACCGGTACATCAGCGGTGTTCAACCGGGCGCAGGTGGAGCCGGGCGCGTCGGTCGTTGTGATCGGTTGCGGTGGGGTCGGGCTCAACGTGGTGCAGGGCGCGGCCCTGGCTAGCGCCGGCCAGATCATCGCTGTTGACATCCATCCGGACAAGCTCGAGATGGCGGAGCGTTTCGGCGCCACCCACAGCATCAGAAATGAGGACGCCGAGACGACGGTTGCGAAGGTCTTCGAACTGACCGGCGATGAGGGGGCGAACTACGTCTTCGAGGTCGTTGGCGTCCCCGAACTGGTGCGTTTGGGCTGGGACTGCCTCAGGGTTGATGGCACGCTCGTGGCGATCGGGGTGCACCCCTCCGATTCGGAGACAGCTCTGCCCGCCGGTCAGTTCGCCACGACCGAGAAGACCCTGATGGCCTGTTTGTACGGCACATCGAGACCGACAAAGGACATTCCACTTCTGGTGGAGATGTTCCGCCAAGGACGACTACAGCTCGACGAGCTCGTCACTCATCGTTTTGACCTCGAAGACATCAATGACGCAGTGGCGAAGATGGACAGCGGCCACGACGCTCGCGGAATTGTGGTATTCGACTGAGTGAACCTTCCGCTCCGACCAGATTTCGGGGCCGGGTTTCATCGACAACCAAGGGAGCACACATGGGCCGGACAGAGCCTGGACAATACGGCAAGGCATGGAACCCGCCGGACTACACCGTTGACGACAGCGGCAAGGTTGTTGGGGGGTATGTGCCCGAAGGAGTCAACAACTGGGGACGCTGGGGTGAGGATGATCAGATCGGCACGCAGAACCTGATCGGACCAGAAGAGCGGCTGAATGCGGCCAAGTCGATCCAGACCGGCAAGATCTTCTCGCTGGCGCTGCCTATCGACGCCTCGGGCCCCAGATTCTCGACTCGGCCGGCTCCGCTCCATTGGTTCTTGATGAGCGGCTCGGATCAGATCACCGGTTCGCCCTACGCGGCCTTGGATCCTGACTTCCAATGGAATGACGACATGTTCCAGATGCCGCTCCAGGGCTCGACCCAATGGGACGGGTTCGGCCACGTCATGTATCGGGACACCATGTACAACGGCTATTGGGCAGGGAACGTCACTGCCTTTGGCGGAGCTTCCACCTTGGGAATCGAGAACCACCGCGAGAGCTTCGTTGGTCGAGCTGTTGTTCTCGACGTAGCCCGATCAGAGGGACACGATGCGCTCCCAGCGGGAACGATCATCGACACCCCGATGCTCGAGCGGTGTGTTGCCTCGCAAGGGTGCGTCGTCGAGCAGGGCGACATGTTGCTCGTTCGTACCGGATACCTGGCGCTCTGGGATCCAACGTTTTCGCCAGAACAGCAGATGGACTACTTCGTCGGGTCGCCGGGATTCGGGGCGAACGCGCTGGAATTCTGCGACACGCATCAGCTCTCTGCGGTAGCTGCGGACACCATCGCGGTGGAGGTTCTCCCACCCGAAGACCCCGACGCCCGACGGTATCCGGTGCACTGCGGTGCACTGTTCGACAGAGGGCTCCCCCTCGGGGAGTTCTGGGTCCTCGATGAACTGGCGGCTGATTGTGCCCAGGATGGGCGCTACGAGTGCATGCTCGTCGCGCCACCGTTGAACATTCCCGGAGCGGTTGGCTCGCCGATCAACCCGATCGCCCTGAAGTAGGCGGCGCCGCGAGAAATCTTCGCCCTGATTGATACGCAGGAATTTTTCGCACTACGGTCTTTGCCGAACGTGCCGTATGCCAGACCGGTTGGCGGCTTTATCTAGGGAGGGGATTCCTTATGAGGAAGACCAGTACCAGCATGTTGCTGAGGCTTCTTGCGGTCTTGTTAGCTTTTACACTTGTCGCTGCCGCGTGCGGAGACGACGATGATGACACGGCAACTGAGCAGCCGTCCGACGACTCATCGGACGATGGCGGGTCCGAGCCGGCTCCGGAACCAGAGCCGGAACCAGAGCCTGAGCCCGAACCTGAGCCCGAACCTGAGCCTGAGCCCGAACCCGCCGATGACGGGGGCGATGACGGTGGGGACGATGGTGGCACCGGCGACCCCTTCCTCGACGCCGCGGTCGGCGCAGCTGGTGATCCAACAGAACTGCCGAGTATCCACGCTGGTTACCTCCAGTGGATCTACGCCGACGAGGCCGGCAAACGAATCGAGGACGCCGCGAAGGAAGCGATCGAGTTCCTGGGCTGGGACTTCACCACCTGTGACGCAGCTGGCGATCCTGCCCAGATGCCGATTTGTGGCAACCAGCTACTCGATCAGGACGTCGATGTGATCTTCACCGACGGTATTCCCGAGGCGTTCATCACCGATGTTCTCGAGCGTGCAACTGAAGCCGGTGTGCCGGTCATCTCAGCTGGTGGCGAGGTCGACCCCCGTGACTTCTACATCGCCAGCTACGCATCCGACGATACCGATCTCGGAAACCAGCTGGCCGAGTACTTGAAGGGACAGCTGCCCGACGGTGGAAACATCATCGTCCAGACCTTCCCCGCCGCTTGGTCCGCCAAGCGCCAGGAGGGCCTGGCAGCCGCCATCGAAGGCACCGACATCGTCATCGTCGACACCTGGGAAGCTGACCCGACCAACATGGTGGAAGGTACCGCTGCCGATGTCACGACGAAGCTGGCACAGTTCGACGTCGATGGCGTTTGGATCGACTTCTCCGTTGCCTCCATCGGTGCGGCAAACGCTATTGGTGCCCTGTACCCGGACGGCGATGAACCAGATCGTCCGCTGCTCATGACCTTCTACGCGAACCCGACCTCGGTCGAGGACATTCGCGCCGGTCGCCTAGACGCTGCGGTCGACGAGAAGCTCGAGTGGCAGAGCTGGGCACAGGCCGACGCCATTGCGCAGCTGCTGGCTCGTGGCGAGGATCCGAGCCAAGAGAGGGCACCCAACTACAACGGGTTGAACTTCTCGAGCCGTCAGGTTGTCACCATCGACACGATCCCCGACACGGGGACCGAGATCGCACCACCGCCGCCAGGGGACTACGAAGAGTTCTTCCGGACGAAGTGGTGCGCGGAGTTCACGAACGCTCCCAACTGCTGATTTGAACTTCCGAGATTTGTAATCGACAGCGAGCCGGTGGTCCGATGTTGGGCCACCGGCTCGTTTCGTCGTAGGCGGTTTCAGGGGGAAGATTGATGGGGGAACAGGAGTAGCCATGAGCGACACCGGGACTGCGACCGAATCGCGCGCATCCGAGGGCAGGAAGATCGATTGGATCGAGCTGATCTCTCGTTATGGCGTGTTGCTCGCCCTGGTTGGCTGCATCATCTTCTTCTCGACCCAAGAAGAGAGTTTCCGTACCTACGACAACTTCCAGACCACCCTCGAGGGCGCTGCGCCCCTGATGATGATGGCGTTGGGCCTGACCGTCGTGTTGGTCATGGGCGACTTCGACCTTTCGGTTTCTGGCATGGTGGCGGTGGCGAGCGCAATTGTTATTGCCACCGTTGTGCGAACGGACATCCCCTGGGGCATGGCGGTCCTGATAGCGCTCTTGGCCGCGTTGATCGTTGGTTCGATCAATGGTTATTTGGTGTCATACGTGGGTACGCCGTCGTTCATTACGACTTTGGCGACTGGCGTGATGTTGGCCGGTGTCGAGTTAGCGGTCACTGGACCGGGCACCACTTTCATAAGTGGTGGAACAGAGATTCCGCGCTCTTACCGCGACCTGGGAATCGGAGAGCCGTTTCTCGAGATAAAGACCCCGGTGTGGATCGCGTTGGCCATGGCGGTCACACTTTGGCTGTTGCTCGCCAAGACCGAGGTGGGCCGATTCATGTACGCGATCGGGGGGAACCCCGAGGCGGCGCGGCTGTCGGGTATTCGAGTCAAGTTCCTCAGGGCGAGCGGCTTTGTCGTTGTTGCGATCTGCGCGAGTTGGGCTGGCATTGTCTCGTCGGCCAGAACTGGTTCTCACGTCCGGGGTGTGGGTGGCTCCCTCTTGCTCTCGGCGTTCGCGGCTGCCTTTCTCGGCGCCACGATGTCCAAACGGCTGCAGTTCAATGTGTGGGGCACGGTCATCGGCGCACTGTTCCTGCAAGTCGTCGAGTCAGGTCTCACGTTCATGGGGTATGACCAGGACGTAAAGAACATCGTCAAGGGCGCAATTCTCATCGCGGCCATGTTGCTCGGCCGTTTGGGAGCTTCGAAGCGATGAGCGAGGAACCGTTCCTCGAGGTACGCGACATCCGTAAGGAGTACCCAGGCGTTCTTGCCGTCGACGACGTAAGCCTCAGTTTCGATGCAGGCACCGTTGTTGGTCTGGTGGGAAAGAACGGCGCCGGGAAGAGCACGCTCATCAAGATCATGGCAGCGGCGATCAAGCCAGATATCGGCGAGATCCTGCTCGATGGAAAACACCTCGAGCTGCACCACCCGCACCAGGCAACCGAAGCCGGCCTCGCGTTTGTTCACCAAGACCTGTATGACGTAGCTGACCTCTCGGTCGCGGAGAACGTGATGCTGGGGTTGGGATTTCCGAAGCGCCTCGGCCTGATGATCGATTGGCAGGACCTGTACGACCGGGCGTCGGATGAGATTCATCGTCTGGAGGTCGACATCGACCCGCGGGCAGCGGTTGGCGAGCTGAGCGTGGCCAAGCAGCGCCTCGTGATGATTGCGAGGGGTCTGGCCCAGAACGCCCGCCTGCTGGTGCTCGATGAACCTACGGCCTCGTTGACCGACGAGGAGATCGAGCACTTGTTCTCGGTCATCCGCCGGTTGCGCGACGAGGGTATTGCCATCGTGTACGTGTCCCATCGGCTCGAGGAGATCTTCGAGATCACCGAACGCGTCGTGGTCATGCGCAACGGGCGCGTCGTAGCCGATTCTCCTACCGCCGACCTCGATCGGCGCGAGTTGATCCGCCACATCACCGGCCACGAAGACGCCGAGACCGCCATCGAACGCAGGCGCAGCCACGGCATCGGCGGGCGGCCCGACGCGCCAAACGTGCTCGAGGTGTCGCACCTGAGTGCCGACACCGGGGTGCACGACTGTTCGTTCGATCTTCGTCACGGTGAGGTGCTGGGAATCGCAGGGCTGATGGGCACAGGGAGAACCGAGATGGTTCGAGCGCTGTTCGGCGCCGATAAACGGACGTCGGGGGACATCAAGATCCACGGCGAGTCAGTCGATATCCGTTCGCCTAGGGATGCCATGAGCGCCGGGATGGCCCTGATGCCCGAGGATCGGAAGTCCCAAGGCAACGTCATGGACTTCTCCGTGCGCCAGAACATCACGCTTGCTTCCTTGGACAAACATCGCGTTGCCCCCAGCGTTCCAGCACCATCGTCGAGCGCGGAGAAGGTCGAGGCTGCTGAGATGATCGAACGGTTGTCGATCGCGACACCGCACGACCGCCAGGTCGTTCGGCTCTTGTCGGGCGGGAACCAACAGAAGGTCGTTATCGGCAAGTGGCTGTCGCAGGGCGCCGACGTGTTGATTTTCGACGAGCCCACGCATGGGGTCGACGTCGATGGCAAAGAAGAGATCTACGACATCATGCACGAGCTTGCCGATCAAGGTAAGGGCGTGATCTTCATTTCTTCGGAGTTCAGCGAACTGGTCGGCGCCTGTCAGAGGGTGCTGGCTCTTCGCGACGGCCGCATCATGGGTGAGCTCGAAGGTGACGAGATCACCGAGCAGGCAGTCATCGAGCTCTGCTATTCCGAACACGGCGAGTCATTGGGCGCATAACCCGCGCCGGTCTGCGGGCGTATCTGGTCTGCCGATCGTCTTCTGCCAGCGTGAAGTGTGCGCGGGTGCGCGCTTTACGCTGGCAGAACGCGTTCAAGCCGCCGGATGGTGCTGCTTTGCCGTCTAACGAACGTCGAACTCGATGTGGAGTTCCAGCAACGCTCGCAAGAAGTAGTTGGGCTGATACTTGAAGTCGTTCTTGCCTTCGGCGAAGCGCATGTTCTCGACCCGCTCGGTCAAGATCTTGAACCCCCAGTAGAGCTCGCGTCTGGCCAGCGGGGCACCCAAACAGAAGTGTGAGCCGAACCCGTACCCCAGATGTGACTTTGGGCGCTCGCGTTCGAGGTCAAGCTCGGTGACCCGGTCGTACTCGCTCCCGTCGCGGTTCGCCGAAGCGAACCGAAGGTTCACGATGGAGCCTGCCGGCATGTGGACGCCGTGCATCTCAACGTCCTGGGACAGCTCCCTCAACAGGCCCTGAACGGGGCTCTCGAGCCGGACTACTTCCTCGATGAACGTCGGCAGGTACTTCTCGGGGTCGGACTTCAGCGCTGCCCAGATGTCGGGCTGTTGAATCAGCATCATCATGCCCGCCGACAGAGCGTTCGTAGTGGTCTCTGAACCCCCGACGAACAGGTCAGCCATCATCTCCGAGTGCAACTCGTTGTTGGTGAGCGGCCGATCCCACTCCGGGATCTCGTTGTTGACCAGATCGCTGAGCAACGTGTCTTCCGGGGTCACGCGAAGCCGGTCGAAGATCGGCTGGAAGTACTGCTGAGCCTCGATCTCCTGCTCGGCCGACCACAGTCGCTCCTCGAAGGTCTGCATGAGCCCGAGGCGCTGCACCCAGGCGTCTGTCCAAGCCTTGATCTGGGGCATGTCCTCTTCGGGGACGCCCATCTGTTCACCGATGACGTAGAGAGGCAACGGGATCGCAACCGCAGCCACCCACTCGCACTCGCCCTTGTCCACGAAGGCGTCGAACAGCTTGTTCGTGAGATCTTCGACGAACGGATCGAGCTGTTTGATTCGACCGGGCCGGAATGCCTTGTCGAACAGTCTCCGCAGCTCCATGTGGAGCGGCTCGTCCAAGGCATCGAGGGTCGCGACCGGAGTCCAGCCCTTCTCCTCGTACAGCTCGGCGAGAACCTTCTCTTCAGCGAGCATCTGCTCGTGTTTGGCGAGCTCTTCTGGGTCGGTGGGTTTGATCGCCTTCTCTGTCATGCCGGCGGCGCTGCCCACAGCGTTCGTGAACACTTCGGTGTCGGCCAGTACCTGTTTTATGTCCTCGTGCCGGGTCATGATGAACATGCCCGTGATGGGGTCTTGCCAGACGGGGGCCTGATCTCTCAGAACCGAGTACGCGTCGTATGGACAGTCGTTGATGTCTGGGTTGAAGAAGTTGATGTCTTCAGGCGAATTGATCACTGGGAGCTCCCCAAAGCTGTGGCCGGTCAGCCGGAACGGTTGCCTGGAAAGCTAGTACGTGGGGGAGTTGAGAGGAGCAAGAAACAAGCTCCTACACGGTTACCAGCGACAGGCCTCGGGGATCGCCGGATGGTCTGGAGCCGGGTACTTCTTGTGCAACGGTTGGACCACCTCTTCACCGAATCGCTGGATCTGCTCCTTGGTCGCCTCGAACGACGGACCGGTGACCATTCGGAACTGCACCGTGAAGTACTGAACCCCGAGCTCCTCATAGTACTGCTCCAGCCGTTCCCGGCATTGCGCCGGATCTCCGACGACGATGTGTTCGCGGGCCGATTCGACCGTGATCTTCTCGGGTGAGTCGAACTCCGGGTGATGAGCCAGGATCCCCTGCTCGCAATAGAAGCGCATCTCGGGTACGTAGTGTGCGCCGTATTGCTCGACGGCCTGTTCGAAGCTGTCGGCAACCCAGGCCTTGCGCATCAAGACGATGAAGGGTTCCTTGCCGTGCTCCTCGGCCTTGGCTCGGTACGCGCCGGCCTGCACGTCCCAGACGTCTTTGAGGATCGGGAAGTCGTCACAAGTCCAAGACTCGGCGTACACACCGCAACGTTCGATAGCGGCCGGAAGCTGTCCTCCGCCCCAGAACGGAAATCGCGGCTGCTGATACGAGTTGGGTGACAGCAGGCCATCGCGAACCTGGTAGAAGTCGCCGTCGTAGTCGAAACGTTCGCCTTTGCTCTCGAGCGCCTTCTCGATGATCCGTACGTTTTCGAGGTATCGCCCGAGCATGCGTTCTTCGCCGACGCCGAATTGGCCCCAGTAGCCGGCATGAAATCCGCGGCCCCAGGTCATGTACAGCCGACCCTTCGAGAGGTTGTCGATGATGGCGCACTGTTCGGCGACGTGCATCGGGTGATACAGGGTGTTGACCAGGCAATACGAACCGAGCGCGACCTTTTCGGTCTCCCGGGCCAGGATCATCAGGAGATTGAGTGGTGAGCCGAAGTAGGACTCGGTTCGGCCATGGCGATCAGGCACCTGGATCGAGTGGAAACCCGACTTCTCCGCCAGGATGCCCTCCTCGACCATCGCATCCAGCGACGACGAGGCATCTTCGGGGGTGGGCAGCGGTTGGTCGTAACCGCCCTTGTTGGTGTCAATCAGATAGCCGATTCTCATCTCAAACATCCCTCTCGGCGTCGGCCCAGTAGGGGTCGCGCAGAATCCGCTTCAATATCTTGCCCGTAGGTGCTTTGGGCAGCTCGTCGATGAATTCCACGGACCGGGGCTTCTGGTACGACGCCAGGTTCGCCTTGGCTGTCTCGATGATCTCTTCCTCGGTCGCCGTCGTGTCGGGTTTCAATACGACATATGCCATCACCGACTCGCCCCACTCGTCGTCGGGAATCCCGATGACCGCTGCCTCGAGCACCGACGGGTGTCTGGAGATCGCCTCTTCCACCTGGACCGAATAGATGTTCTCTCCGCCGGAGATGATCATGTCCTTGGCCCGGTCGACGATGTAGACGTACCGTTCATCGTCCATTGTGGCGATGTCGCCGATCCACATCCAGCCGTCACGGATCGTGTTGGCGGTGAGATCGGGACGCCTGAAGTACTCCACCATGTTGGCTTCGCTCTTGACGATGATCTGACCCGGGGTCTTCCCGTCAGCCGGAACATCGATGCCGTCGTCATCGACGACGCGGACCGATGTGACGAACCCTTCCCGTCCGCATGCCTTGAGGCGCTCGGGGTGGTAGTCCTCCTCGATGGCTCGGATGTGATCTTCCTGAGACAGAAAACACATCGTGGTGCCTTCGGTCTGTCCGTAACCCTGGATCAAAGTGCACGGGAACTTGTCCATGGCCTCCTTGATCACCCGAGAAGGCATTGGGCCGCCTCCGTACTGGATGTTGCGCAAGCTCGAGATGTCGTAGTCGTCGAACCCTGGTACCGCCATCATCCAGTTGAGCATCGTGGTGACCCCCAAGAAGGCGGAGACGCGTTCTTGTTGGATCAGGTCCATGGCCAATTTGGCGTCGAAGTTCATCAACACCAATGGACAACCGTGGGCCAGGTAGTTGATGGCCAACACAATGGGAATGTGGAACATCTGACCGGTGAGCATGTACACATCGCTCGGCACGATGCGCTCGGCCACCGTTTGGTTCAGCATCCCGAAGTAGACGCTCTTGTGGCTGTGAAGCGCACCCTTGGACTCGCCGGTGGTGCCACCCGTGTAGAGGATGAACAACGGGTCGTCGCCACCGATGGACTCCGAACCGGCTGGTTCTTCGTCCGACGATGCCTCGATCAGTGCTTCGTAACTCCCGTCGCCACCCTCGCCGTACTGAAGCCAGTGCTCGACCGAATCCACCATGCCGGCCAGCTCGCCGGCGACGCCTGCGTACTGACCCTGGGAGATGTAGACCTTCGGTTCACCGTTGTCGACGATCTTCTTCAGCTCGGGAGCCGACAGTCGCCAGTTCATCGGTTGAGTCACCAAACCCGCCCGACCGCAGGCGAAATAAAGCGCGCAGTACTCGATGCTGTTCATGCTCAGCATCCCGACGCGGTCGCCCTTTTCGAGGCCCAGGCCAAGTAGTCCGTTGGCGAGCTGCCTCACATGGGTATCGAAGTCGGCGAAGTTGATCCGACGTCCCGTCGTGGAGTCGATGATCGCTTCGTTTTCGGGCGTTTGGCGGGCCCACTTCTTGGGGATGTCACCGAGGTTCACTGCGCGCTCCTGTCGCCGCTGGTGCGGCACCGAGGTCGGGATGGATTGTTGGTGTGGGACTCAGCAGTAACCAGTACTGATCAGTACGGCAGATCCAGATCGAGACGCCGCTTCTGGATCTTCCAGCCGTCGCCGACCTGGACGACGTCGTCGGTGTACATACCGCTGGACAAGACCGTGAGGGCGCCGCTCTCTACTGTGATCAGAATGAGGTACGACACCGCTGTAATCGAGGTATCGGTCTCGTTCTGGAAGTAGATGTTGGTGACCGCGTGCCGGCGCTGATCGGTTTGTTCCTGCATCGAGTCGGTGAACAGGCCGGCGATGGTGTCCTTGCCGTTGAACTCGATCAGGTCCCCACCCGCGATGGTCATGTGGAACTGAGCATCGCCGTCGACGAACATGTCGATGAGGAACTGGGTGTCACCGACGTCGTACGCGACGCCTGCGTGGTTCAGCAGTTCAGTCACTGCCTGCTTGTCTGCCATTGCTGTCTCCTGTTTGGTTTCGATTCCGATGTTGATTCTGTAACGAGTGCGGGCCGTTGGCTCACATGCCGATGTCGCCGGCCATGCCGCGCCACGCGAGGGAGCCGCCGTCGATGAGGATGTACGCAGCGTTGATGAACCCGCTCTCGGGGCTGGCCAAGAAGCAGACCAACTCGGCCACTTCCTCGGGTAGGCCGAGACGCGGGATGAGGCAAGTGCCCTTCAGTGCGTCTTCGAAGGCTGCCGGGTCGTCGGACTGCTTGATGAAGTCGGTGACCATGTTGGTGGCGATGGCCGTTGGTCCGTAGCAGTTGACCCTGATCTTGAGTGGCGCCAGGTCGACGGCCAGGTTCTGCGTCTGGAGTCGGATGCCCCCCTTGCTGGTTCCGTAGGCCGAGTTGTTGGGGTAGGCCGACTGGCTGCCGGTGGAGGCGGCGTTGATGATCGAAGCGTTGGCACTCTCCTTGAGGTACGGGATGGCCATCTTCGAACAGATCCACGGCGCGATGGCGTTGACCTCGACGACCTTCTTGAACACGTCGATCGGCATGTCGGCGACATTGCACGATGCGGGGTCGGTGAGGCCGGTTTCGTGGATGCCAGCGTTGTTGTGGAGGATGTCGATGCCACCAAATGCTGCCGCAGCGGCCGCCATGAGCGCCTCTGCCTCTTCGGGGTTGGTGACGTCACAGTGTTGATAGGCGGCGTCTCCGCCGTCATCACGAATGGACTGGGCCACCGCCTCGCCCAGGTCATCGTTGAGGTCGCTGACCATGACCTTGGCGCCCTTGCTCGCGGCGACACGCGCAGTGGCTTCACCGATACCCGTCGCCGAGCCGGTGATGACGAACCTGAGTCCTTCGACTCCCATGTTTCCCCCTGGGGTTGTTGTGGTTGGTTGGGATTGTTTTCGACTGGAGGCCGGAAATCAGCGTCCGGTCGGTGTGAACGCGAGCGGCATTGTCTGTGGGGCCCGGGTGAAGACGCCCACAGGTGTGGGTGGGCCACCAACGAACTCGATGTCGTCCATTGCGTCCAAGAGCTGGTTTGTGGCGATCTCCACTTCGGCCTTCGACAGCATTGCACCAATGCAGAAGTGACGCCCTAGCGCGAAGCCCGTGTGGTTGGCGGCGCCGGAGAAGGCCTTGGAAGCGTCGAGGTCGTCGCGGAAAATGTTGAAGGTGTCGGGATCCGAATAGTGGCGTGGGTCACGGTTGGCTCCGGCAATGAGGCAGGTGAGCGTGGAGCCCTCCGGCACTGTCACACCCTCGAACACAACATCTTCCGCCGGCTGTCGCATGATCATCTGAACGGGGGGTGAGTGTCGAAGGGTTTCGGCGAAAGCGTTCTCGACGAGGCTGCGATCGTCTCGGACCGCTTGGAGCTGATCGGGATTGGCAATCAGGTTCATCATCATGTTGGCCATCGCCTTGTCGGTGGTCTCTCCACCAGCAACCAGAAGCAGTGATACGAAAGCCTTGATCTCGATGTCCGTCATCTGTTCGCCGTCGATCACGGCGGTGCACAGGGTGCTCAGCAGGTCTTCGCCGGGGTTGGCGCGCCGCTCGGCGATGATGGGCAGCATGTAGGACTCGAGCTCTTCTTTGGTCTGCAACCCTGCTGCCATCACCTCTTCGTCGCCGGAGAGGTTCGACAAGAACTCCATGATCGAGTGGTACCACTTCTGGAACCGTTCATGGTCAGACTTGTCCAGGCCCAACATGTCGACGATGACGTTGATCGGGAACCGAATCGTGAACTGGTCGACGAGGTCCACTGTTCCTGTGTCGCGGAAGCCGTCGATCAGTTCTTTGGCGTTCTGGGCGATGACGGGAACGAACTTGGCGGTCAACTCGCTGCCGCGGAAAGCAGGCGCGATGAGGTTGCGGTGCAGCGAGTGATCTCGCCCTTCCATCTGGAGGATGGTGCGTCCGTGGACTGGCTCGAGCTGCCACTCGTAGTTCTTGGACGTGAACTCCTTGTCCTTGAAGGCGCGCTCGACGTCGTCGTAGCGCGAGATCATCCAGGACTGCATGGCTTCGTTGTAGACAACGGGGTATTCCTCACGCATGACCTCCAACACCGCGTTGGGATCGGTCGCGAACTCTGGCGAGAGAATGTCGGGCTCGACGGTCATGATGCTGATACCTCGGATTCGCGCATACCTGTGCGGCAAGCTAGTTCTTGCAGCAAGCGCTGACAATTGGTTCCGGGCCGCTCGACCTGCCCCTGTGAGGGAATGATCCAGGTGGCCCGAACGGTTCCCGTTGTCATGCCGATCATCCGCCTCGTGGCAGTCCTCGCCGTTGGGCTCGTTGTGCTACAGGCGTGCGGAGGCGCAGACGTCGAATCTGGTGATATCGGGCGTGGCGTCATCCAGGACGAGGTCGCGCAGGAACCTGCGGCCACGCCTGCTGATGGATGGGCGATCTATGACCCGGTACGAGGCGGCGAGCCGGTTCCCGAGGGGTACCGCCCTGTGCTGGCTCGCGACGACATTCTTCCCATTTACGACCCCACCTTCGTTTCGGGTGCGGCAGTTGATTGGCCCGATGACAGTCTGGTGATCGGCGTCGATCTGGCAGGCGTGTCCAAGGCCTATCCAGTGGCGTTTCTCGGCAGGCGCGAGATTGTGATCGACAGTCACAACGGCATCCCGACACTGGTGACATGGTGACCGCTGTGTGGCACGGCGATGGTTCATCGCCGTTCGATCTCAGGGCAACCGGTTGTCTTCGGCAATCAGGGGGCCTTGTTCGGGAACGCGATGACCTGGTGGGATCACGACACCGGCAGCGTCTGGAGTCAAACACTGGGTGAAGCGATCATCGGTCCTTTGAAGGGCGAGAGGCTCGACTTGTTGCCATCGAGCCTCAGCGCGTGGCAGGACTGGAAGGACAGCCACCCGGACACGCTCGCGCTGGACGCGC
Organism: Acidimicrobiales bacterium; assembly: GCA_051011515.1. GTDB lineage: Bacteria > Actinomycetota > Acidimicrobiia > Acidimicrobiales > UBA8592 > JBPCTU01. The sequence goes on along the minus strand of JBPCTU010000637.1, from coordinate 87 downwards.
CCAATGGCGACATCGGGAGGTCGCTCGACGACCTGATGATCGTCGTCGAGTTGGGAGGCGACGTGCTGGCCCTGCCGATCCCGGAGG
>JBPCTU010000636.1:0-4558 GCA_051011515.1 Acidimicrobiales bacterium | reverse complement strand
CGTCAGTTGCTCGAGGCCCACCGCGTCGCCGTCGATCCAACCGTTGGCTGAAGCGGCCTTGATCATCGCGTACTCACCTGACACGTGATAGGCCGCAACGGGGACATCTGTCGCCGCTCGAACCCGGCTGATGATGTCGAGGTACGTGATGGCCGGCTTCACCATCACCATGTCGGCGCCCTCAGCGATGTCGGTGTGAACCTCCTGAAGGGCCTCGCGCTCGTTGCGCCAATCCTGTTGGTACCCCTTGCGATCGCCCCCATCGGCGATGGTGACATCAACTGCATCGCGAAACGGCCCGTAGAGAGCGGACGCGTACTTCGCGCTGTAGGCAAGTATCGGCGTGTCAGAAAACCCGGCCGAATCCAGACCACGGCGGATCCGTCCGACCTGGCCGTCCATCATCCCACTTGGGGCCACGACGTGGGCCCCCGCGGTGGCTTGCGCGACTGCGATGCGTTCGTACAACTCGAGGGTGGCATCGTTGTCCACTCGCCCATCGTCGGTGACGACGCCACAGTGGCCGTGATCGGTGTACTCGTCAACGCACAGGTCAGCGATCAGGACCGCCTGGTCACCGAATGCCCCCCGTAGCTCGGCAAGCGCAACTTGGACGATCCCGTCGGTGCTCCAAGCCTGTGACCCCACTGCGTCTTTGGTCTCGGGAACCCCGAAGAGGACCACAGCCGGTACACCCAGATCGATCAACTGCCCGACTTCGTCGACCAGAGAACTGATCGTGTGCTGAACCACACCCGGCAACGAATCGATCGGAACCGACGAATCGATCCCCTCACGAACGAAGAGCGGAGCGATCAGGTCGTCGACGCCCAGCCGAGTCTGGGCAACGAGGCGACGCAGCGCCGGTGTCCGCCTGAGCCGTCGCAGCCGACGTTCGGGATAGTTCACGCGCCGAGTGTAGAAGTCGCGGCGGCCACATCCCCAAAGCGCTGCGACAGCGAACAACTATCGGGCGACCTCACCTATCCGCACCAAAGTGGCGCTCCAGAGCCGACACCAGTCCCCCGATTGTGTGCTCCGTTGCCTCCACATTGACTTCGAGCCCCAAGGCGCGAGCGGTAGCCGATGTGACCGGACTGATTGTGGCGACGACCGACGGCAGCGGCCCAAGGCCCACCTGGTCGACGAGGTTCCGAACCGTCGACGAAGATGTGAACGTGACAACGTCGGCGCTGGCGAGTTGTTCTCGTTGCACAGCGGAGACCTCAACGGCGATGGTGCGGTAGACGGCAACGTCGTCGACCTCCCAACCAAGCTTCCGCAAACCCTCGGGCAGGACTTGCCTCGCCTGTTCGGCACGGGCCAGCAAGACACGGCCGCCGCTCAGCGGCGGGTCCGGAAAGGAGTCGAGCAGGCCCTCAGCGACAAAACGGGTGGGGACCAGGTCCGCTACGACGTCGAAACGCTCGAGAGCGGCCACAGTCCCAGGACCGATCGCGGCCACCTTGACCCGCTCGAAAGCTTGGGTCGGGCTCAGCGCGGAACAGAAACGCTCGACGCCGTTGGATGAGGTCACCACCAACCAGTCGTAGTCTTCGAGAGACGTTGCCGCAGCCTCGACGCGACCGGCATCAGTCGGAGCGATGAAGTCGATTACCGGAATCGGCACCGGCCGCGCTCCCCTTTCGGCCAGAACACTGATCAACTCTGGTGCCTGGCTCGGCGAGCGGGTGACAACAACCGACTTCGAGAGAAGCGGGACCTTCTCGAGGTCGGCATGGTCGGAGTGAGCGTTCACGAGCCGAGGTTACATAGAGCTCAGAAGCTCGGACCCGCCGGCATCCAACAGCCTCCTTGCGGCGCCGCGACCAACCTCGGTCGACCAGGCTTCGACACAATCATCGCGGAGGACCGTCGAACCATCGGGAGACGAGAGCATCGATCGAAGCCACACCTGGCCATCGTCCACGAGTTCTGCATACGCCGCCGCGGGCAGGTCACAATCGCCACCGAGCTCAGCAAGAAAACCTCGCTCCACGTCGGTCTGAGCACGAGACTCGGAATGCTGGATCGCTCTGAGCGTCTCCACGACTTCCGGTGCATCCGCCCGGCACTCGATCGCCAGGGCACCCTGTCCGACCTGAGGCAACAACTTGGCGACCCCCTGTGGTTCGACGATCTCGGGGGTCAGGCCAAGGCGCTCGAGGGCAGCTACCGCGACAATGACGGCGTCGAACTCTCCCACCCGCGAGAGCCGGGTGGCAATGTTGCCGCGGAGCTCGTGGAATTCGATATCTGGACGAAGCGAACCGAGCTGAGCACGCCGCCGGGGCGCGCCCGTTGCCACCTTCGCTCCAACTCGGAGGTCTTCCAATCGGCTCCCGACCAGAGCGTCACGGGGATCGGCCCGTTTCGGAACAGCGGCGACAACAAGGGGGTCGGGGGTTCTCGCCGGCAGGTCCTTCATGGAGTGGACCGCGATGTCGGCGTCACCGTGGATTACAGCAGCCTGAACCTCTTTGACGAATACACCTTTGCCGCCCATCTCCCGTATTGGGGTCCGACTGCGTTCGTCGCCTGTGGTGGAGACGACCACGGGCTCGAGGACCACCCCCTGGTCGGCCAAGAGCGCCTGTACATGCCGGGTTTGCCACAGGGCGAGCGGACTACCCCGAGTGGCCGCTCGCAGGTGCACTGAATCAGAGCTGGAAGAGCTCGCGGAGTGCCTCGGCGAGCCGGTCCCCACGCGGCGTGCCTGCGGCGTCGCTCAGCTGGACCGACGGCTCATGAAGGAGCTTCCCGAGAATTGCGCGCGTCAACGCATCGACCATCTCTCGCTGCTCGTCGTCGAGCTCGGACAGGCGTGCCGAGAAACGCTCCAACTCACCTTGGCGGATCGCTTCGGCATCTTGGCGAAAGCTGGCCACCAGAGGTGCTGCCTGGCGAGCCGATTGCGCCATGAAGAATCGCTCGAGCTCGAGGTCGATGACTCGACGTGCGGCGCCGAGCTCGGCTTCTCGTTCGCGGCGACCCTCTTGAGTGAAAGCCCTGAGGTCGTCCATGTCGAGCAACGTGACGGCATCGAGGTGCGCAACTGACGGGTCGACATCGCGCGGGACGGCGATGTCGACGATCAACAACGGCTGTCCATCGCGCCGCTCCATTACGGCTGCCAGCTCGGCACCGTCGACCATCAACGATTGAGCGCCCGTGGACGTCAGCAAGACATCGACTTGGTCGAGCGTTGGGGCCAGGTCGTCGAGACCGATGGCGGCGCCAGTGTCGAAACCTGACGCGAGCGTCTGGGCCCTTTCGATGCTGCGGTTGGCGAACACAATGCGTGCCAAGTCGGCGTTGGCCAGCATGGTCGCCATGCCCTTGCCCATGTCGCCGGCACCAAGGACCAGCACTCGCCGGCCGGCCAGACCGCCCAGATGACGGTCTGCCATGACCACCGCCGCATGGGCGACAGAGGTGATGTTGCGCGATATGGCCGTCTCGGTGCGAACGCGTTTGCCCAGTTCCAGAGCGTGGCGGAAGACGGCATTCAGGGTTGTGCCTGTCGCACCTTCGCCTATCGCTGTTTCCCAGGCCGACTTCACCTGTCCCTGTATCTCGGACTCCCCGAGCACCGCTGACTCCAAGCCGGCAGTTACCGAGAACAGGTGACGCACCGCCTCATCGTCGTAGCTGGCGTAGACGTGATCGGCAAAGTCTTCGGGTGCGAGCTGAGCGAACTCGGCGAGAAAGTCGCGGACGTCCTGGTAGGCGCCGTGGAACTTCTCGGCGTACACGTAGACCTCGGTGCGGTTGCAGGTCGAGAGGACGACTGCCTCGCTCACGTGGCGCCGAGTGCGTACGTCGACGAGCGCCTTGCCGAGGTCGTCAGGTGCGACGGCGACCTGCTCGAACGTGTCGAGCGGCATGGTCCGGTTGTTCACTCCGATGACGACGAGAGACACGCCCGCTGGCGCTCCTTGCTGAGAACGTCGGGCCGCGTTCGACCCGGCGAAAGCTTTCCCGATCCCGGGAGGTCTTGCCAACCCGCACGTTACCGCGAGGCACGCCACTCGCGTGGATCGAGGGTGGCACCCGCGGACACGACAACCAATGTGAACTCGTGCACAATGTCTCTAGAGTGGGGTCATGGGCATGTCGAGTCCCAGTGGGCGGTGCGGGTGAGCGGGCGGCGGATTCCGGACGCGACCGTCGATCGGCTCCCGGTGTATCTCCGGGTGCTCAACGACGTGGGCGCGTCGGGCCAGACGACCGTCTCATCCGAAGAATTGGCCGACCGTGCGGGTGTCAACGCCGCGAAGGTGCGCAAGGATCTCTCGCATCTCGGCTCCTACGGCACTCGGGGTGTCGGCTACGACGTCGAGTACCTCCGTTTCGAGATCACCACGCAGCTCGGGCTCGCCAGCGAGTCGGGGGTTGCGATCGTCGGTATCGGCAACCTGGGCCGGGCGCTCGCCAACCACTCGGGCTTCCGGAGCCGCGGGTTTCCCGTCGCCGCGCTGTTCGACACCGACCCCGCGAAGATCGGCACCGACGTCGCCGGCACCACGATCCGCGACCTGATGTCGTTGGGCATCGG
>JBPCTU010000635.1:0-8139 GCA_051011515.1 Acidimicrobiales bacterium | reverse complement strand
CGCCCACGACCTCGACGAGGCCGACAAGGCCAAGACCGATGCTCGGGCTACCAAGGCCGAGTACGAGGCCGAGTTGGCCGATGCCAAAGCCGAGTCGGCGCGCATCATCGAAGAAGCCCGTCAACAGGCCGAGACGGTTCGTGTCGACCTGCAAGCACGTGCCGAAGCCGATATTGCCGAGATGCGGGCCCAGGCCGCAGCCGATGTCGAGGCCGCTAGGGATCGCGCTATGGGCGATCTCCAGGCCGAGGTTTCTGACATCGTTGTCGGTGCAGCTGAGCGGGTGGTCGAGGCCAACCTCGACCGTGAGGCCCAGAGCCAGCTCATCGAGAACTACATCAACCAGGTCGGTTCCAGGTAACCGACCGCCGAGAGAGGCACACCGATGTCCGAGGAACGGATAACAAGTTACGCCGAGGCCGTTCTGGCCGTGGCGTCCGCCGAACCCGATGGCGGCGAGGTCGAGGATGAATTCTTCCGCTTCGCCCGCGCCATGGAGGGTTCGGACGAACTCCGTCACACGTTGAGCGATCAGGCGATCCCGGCGGCTCGTCGCCAACAGATCGTCGAGGACATCCTCGGACCCCAGGCCACTTCGGCCACCACCGCACTGGTATCGATGGTGGTCGCAGCCGGCAGGGGGGCGGACATTCCGAGAATCGCCGATCGAGTCGTCGAGCTCGGCGCCGAGACGCGGGCCAAGTCGGTCGCAGAAGTGCGGACGGTCATCGAGCTGAGCGATGACCAACAAGCACGACTCGCTACCGCTCTACGGTCGGCTACCGGCAAGGACGTCGAGATCAGAGTGATCATCGATCAGACCGTCATGGGTGGGCTGTTGGTGCAAATCGACGACGAGGTCATCGATGGCACAGTACGCACCCGACTGAAGCAGCTCCGAGAGGCTTTCTAATGGCAGAGCTCACCATAAACACCGCCGACATAGCGTCGGCCATCCGCAACAACCTCGAAGACTTCGAGCCCAGCGTTACCGCTGGTCAGGTAGGTCGTGTCGTGGAGGTCGGCGACGGCATTGCGCGCGTGTCGGGGCTCCCGAACGCCGCCGTCAACGAAATGCTCGAGTTCGAGGGTGGCATCATCGGCCTCGCCCTCAACCTCGACGAGGACACCATCGGGGCCGTGATCCTGGGTGAGGTCACCGGCATCGAGGAGGGCCAGCCGGTTCGTTCGACCGGCGACATCCTGTCAGTACCGGTTGGCGACGCTCTGCTGGGACGTGTGGTCAACGCCCTCGGTGAACCCATCGACGGTAAGGGGCCCCTCTCCGGCGCTCAGACCCGCCGCATGGAGGTCCAGGCTCCGGGGATCATCGGCCGCAAACCGGTCCATGAGCCGATGCAGACCGGCATCAAAGCCATCGACTCCCTCATTCCCATCGGCCGAGGTCAACGAGAGCTGATCATCGGTGACCGAAAGACGGGCAAGACGACGATTGGGGTCGACACGATCATCAATCAGAAGGGTCTGGGGGTCAACTGCATCTACGTCGCCATCGGCCAGAAGGCGTCGACGGTGGCGCAGACGGTTGCCACCCTCGAAGAGTTCGGTGCGATGGACTACACCGTGGTCGTCGTGGCTCCGGCCTCGGACCCGGCGCCATTCAAGTACTTGGCTCCGTACGCAGGTTGCGCCATGGGCCAGCACTGGATGGACAACTCGGGCCACGCTCTGGTCGTTTACGACGATCTGTCGAAACAAGCCGAGGCTTATCGCCAGATGGCGTTGTTGTTGCGTCGTCCCCCCGGTCGCGAGGCGTATCCCGGCGACGTGTTCTACCTGCACAGCCGGCTCCTCGAGCGGGCGGCGAAGCTCAGCGACGATCTGGGTGCAGGCAGCCTCACGGCCCTGCCAGTGATCGAAACCAAAGCCGGTGACGTGTCCGCCTACATCCCGACCAACGTCATTTCCATCACCGACGGACAGATCTTCCTCCAGGACGATCTCTTCAAGTCCGGTGTCCGCCCGGCCGTCGATGTCGGCATCTCGGTGTCGCGTGTGGGTTCAGCTGCTCAGATCAAGGCCATGAAGACTGCGGTCGGCACGCTGAAGTCCGATCTCCAGCAATTCCGCGAACTGGAGGCCTTCGCGGCGTTCGGTTCCGACCTGGACCCTGTGTCTCAGGCTCAGCTCGATCGCGGTTATCGCCTCACCGAGCTGCTCAAACAAGGCATCAACTCACCGATGCCGGTCGCGGAGCAGGTGGTCACTCTTTATGCAGGGACCCGCGGATTCCTGGACACCGTGGCGGTCGAAGATGTCGAGGCCTTCGAGGCCGGTCTTCTCGAGCTCGTGCGCACCCAGCATGGCGGTCTTCTGAGCGAAATTGCCTCAAGTGGCGATGTCGACGAAGACGCCTTGGACGCGATCGTCAAGGGTTATGCCGAGAGCTTCGAAGGCAGCGCCGGGCCGGCGGGCATCGACGTCGATCCCGAAGCACAACCCGACGCCGACACAGCCATCGTCGACGCAGACAACATCCTGCCCGAGGAAGACATCTCTCGACCCGAGGACGGGAGTTAGTCCGTGCCCGGAGGTCAGGAGCGCGCTCTACGGAGGCGGATCAACTCGGTCCAATCGACCAAGAAGATCACGCGCGCCATGGAGCTCATCGCCGCGACAAGAGTCGTCAAGGCGATGCAGCGGGCCAACGAAGCGCGCCCGTACTCGACCAAGATCACCGGTGTCATCGAGGATCTTGCTGCCGGTGGCACGGGTGTCGATGATCCACTTCTGCGGTCGGTGCCGGACCCCCAGATTGCCGCGTTCGTGGTCATCACCTCCGATCGAGGGCTGGCCGGGCCCTACAACTCAGCGGTGATTCGGGCGGCCGAACGCGAGGTCATGGCGACCCAAACCGAGGGCAAGGAATATCGCCTGATCCTGATCGGGAAGAAGGCGCAGGACTACTTCAAGTTCCGCCATTACGACATCCATGCGTCGTTCGAGGGTATGACCGATACCCCTACCTACGAAGACGCCCGTCAGGTCGCCACGCTTGTTCGCCAGATGTTCGTCGATGGCGAGGTGGACCAGGTCATTCTGGCCTACCAGGAATTCGTGTCGATGGGCACGCAGAGGGTTGCTGTACGTCGTTTCCTGCCTCTGGAATCGATGCAGGCCGTCGCCGAAGTGGGGAGTGGTGATGCCTCAGTTCCTGCGTTGTTCGAGTTCGAGCCCTCACCCGAGGGTGTGCTCTCTTCACTGTTGCCGCGATATGTGGAGTCCCGTCTATTTTCGGCGTTGTTGGACGCGTCCGCTTCAGAACACGCGAACAGGCAACGCGCAATGAAGGCAGCCACCGACAACGCCGAGGACCTCATCACCAATTTGAGTCGAGCCCTCAACCGGGCCCGCCAGGATGCCATCACGACCGAGATCATGGAGATCGTCAGTGGCGCCGAAGCCCTTGGCGACGGTGGCGCCGAAGAAGAAGAGATCAACATCGAACAGGCGCTCGCCGGCGCCTGGCCATCCGCCTAGTACGACACCGCTTAGACACAGCCGCCCAGGAGCACACTCACTATGACAGTCACCGACGCCAACACCAGCCTCAAGGACGGGTGGGTCGTGTCTATCGCCGGACCGGTGATCGACGTCGAGTTTCCGCCCGACGCCCTTCCCGAGATCAACAACGCGCTGTCGTTCGATGTCGAGGTAGATGGCGAGACCATCACCGTGATGGCCGAGGTCGCCCAGCAGATCGGCGAAGGTCGCGTACGTGCCATCGCGCTGAAGCCCACCGATGGCCTCACCCGGGGTGCGGCGGTTCGCAACACCGGGTCCGGAATCGAGGTCCCGGTAGGCGACGTAACACTCGGACACGTCTGGAACGTCATCGGCGAACCGCTCGACGTCGACGCCTCGACCCTCGAGATCGGTGAGCGCTGGGGCATCCACCGTCCGGCGCCCCCCTTCGACTCGCTCGAGCCATCATCCAAGATGTTCGAGACCGGCATCAAGGTCATCGACCTGCTGACCCCTTACAAAGAGGGTGGCAAGATCGGGCTGTTCGGTGGTGCCGGTGTCGGCAAGACAGTTCTCATCACCGAGATGATCAACCGCGTCGCCACCCAGCACGGCGGTGTCTCGGTGTTCGCCGGCGTCGGCGAACGCACCCGCGAGGGCACCGACCTCTTCCTCGAGATGGAGGAGTCCGGCGTTCTCGACAAGGCCGCCCTGGTGTTCGGGCAGATGGACGAGCCCCCCGGGGTTCGTCTTCGCGTCGCCCTGGCCGGTGTAACCATGGCCGAGTACTTCCGCGACGTACAGAATCAGGATGTGTTGTTGTTCATCGACAACATCTTCCGCTTCGTCCAGGCAGGTTCCGAAGTGTCCACGCTGTTGGGCCGGATGCCTTCTGCGGTGGGTTATCAGCCAACGCTGGCTGACGAGATGGGCGAGCTCCAGGAGCGGATCACCTCGACGCGCGGCAAGTCCATCACGTCGCTTCAGGCCGTTTATGTGCCGGCTGACGACTACACCGATCCGGCCCCGTTCACCTCGTTCACCCACTTCGACGGCACCACCGAGCTCAGCCGCGACATTGCCTCGCTCGGGATCTACCCGGCAGTCGATCCGTTGGCTTCGACATCGACAATCCTCACCCCCGAGGTCGTCGGCGAGCGTCACTACAACGTCGCTCGCCAGGTGCAGGAGGTCCTCCAGCGTTACAAGGAGCTGCAGGACATCATCGCGATTCTTGGCCTCGACGAGCTGTCCGAAGAAGACCGGGTCACCGTCGACCGGGCCCGCAAGGTCCAGAAGTTCCTGTCGCAACCAATGTTCGTCGCCGAGGTCTTCACCGGCCAAGCCGGCATCTTCACCTCCATCGACGACACCATCTCCTCGTTCGAGGCGCTGGTGAATGGCGACCTCGACCACTTGCCTGAACAGGCTTTCTACATGGTTGGTGGAGCCGACGACGCCGCCAGGAAAGCCCAGGAGCTGGAGGCCTAGACGGTGTTGGTCGAGCTCGTCTCACCGGAGAAGATCGTCTACGAAGGCGAAGCCACGTTGGTCATCGCCCGCACCACCGACGGCGAGATCGGGTTCCAGCCCGGGCATGTTCCGTTCGTGGGCAACCTCGTTCCTTCTGTCGTGCGTATCGCGTTGGAGCCCGAGGGGGTTCAACACATTGCGGTTCACAGCGGGTTCGTGGAGGTCTCGGACAATCACGTCACCCTGTTGTCCGATGTTGCCGAGCTGGCTCAGGAGATCGACGTCGAACGAGCGCAGGCGGCTCTCGAGCGAGCCGAGGAAGCTCTCCGCGCTGATGGCAACGACGAGGACGCCAGAGCGGCGCAACGACGCGCCGAAGCTCGTCTCGAAGCCGTCAAGAGCGTCGACTGATAGTCAGACACTCGATCGCTGCTATGGTCGATTCTGGTCGGGTCGACCCAGGTCGTCTGGCCCGAACACCCGTTGTTCCCGGCCCGGTAGCGCTCGACGTCAGCCGTTCCGGCGATGTCGGTCTCGAGCGTTGTACAGTCGGTTGGTACACGCCCGAGCCGGTCCGGAGGAGCACATGACCGTCACACCCGAGCAGATCGAAGGAACTTCGTTCGCGACGGTCAAACGTGGTGGCTACCGCACCGAGGAAGTCGACCGGTTCTTGCGCGTCATGGCCGAGGAGTATCGGTCGCTCAACGCGAGGGTCCGCGCTGCCGAAGGCGCCAACGAAGACCTCCAGGCCGCCAGCCAGGAAATGGCGACCCTCATGCGAGACGTGCACGCCCAGCTGGGCGAGAAGCGCCGCATTGCCGAGATGGAAGTCCAGGAGATGATCCAGGCGGCCGAACGCGATGCTGCGGCGGTTCTCAACGCGGCTTCGGAGCAGGCTGAAGAGGTTCGAGCCAAGTCCGATCGTGTGTTGGCCGACGCTGAACACCATGCCGACCTGTTGCGAAGTGACGGCGAACAACGAGTCCGCGAGCGGGCTCAGGAAACCTTGCGCGCCGCACGAGCCGAGCTGCAAGACCTTGTGCGCCGCAAACATGAGGTCCTGCATGCCCTCGCCGGGGTTCGCGAGGGTCTGATGGGTATGGAGAACACGCTCGAGTCCACCGCTCTGTCACCCGACGCCATCGACGACGACATTGTCGCCCAGACGCTCATCGATCTTCGCCCGTCCGAGAACGGCGAGGGGAACGGAGAGGGCAACGGTACGGGGGATGAACCCACCACCCTCGTAGAGCCCGAGACCTCGGTTCCTCCCGCAGACAGCTCGTCACCACTGCCCGATCCGGGCCCGCCCCCGGCTTTCGGCCATCCGTCTGCGCCACCCGATGCCGGCCATCCGGCTTCGTCCAGCACGTTCTTCAGTCCGCCGGATCCGAACGACCCCTGACCCCCTCGGTGCAGGGTCAGTACTCGACGACCGCGAAGTCTTCGAGCTTGTCGAGAGCGTGCTGGGCGTTGATCTGACGTACCGTGCCCGACTTGGATCTCATGACGAGGGACTGTGTCGAGCAGTGGTTGGGCGTGTAGTGCACACCCCGTAAGAGGTCACCATCGGTGATTCCGGTTGCGGCGAAGAAACAATTGTTGCCCTTGACCAGGTCTTCTGTGGTGAGAATCTGCTCGAGGTCGTAACCCAGCTCCAGTGATTCCTTGCGTTCGGCCTCGTTTCGGGGCCAGAGGCGGCCCTGCATCTCGCCGCCCATCGCTTTCAGTGCGGCCGCGCTGATGACGCCTTCGGGTGTACCTCCGATGCCCAGCAACACGTCGGCGCCGGAGTCCTCCCAAGCAGTCGAGATCGCTCCGGCGACGTCGCCGTCGGGGATGAGGCGGATGCGGGCTCCTGCTTCACGCACTTCCCCGATCATCCGGCTATGGCGATCACGATCAAGAATGACTGCGGTGATGTCGCGGACGCGTTCGCCCTTCGCCTTGGCTACTGCTTGCAGATTGTCGGTGACGCTGGCGTTGATGTCGACGGCTCCCTTGCAGCCGGGACCAACAGCGATCTTTTCCATGTAGACACACGGTCCAGGGTTGAACATGGTGCCTCGGTCGCTGACCGCCAGCACCGCTATTGCATTCGCTCTCCCCAACGCCGTGAGGGTTGTCCCGTCGATGGGGTCGACGGCGACGTCGCACAACGGCGGCCGGCCGTCGCCAACCGCTTCTCCGTTGTAGAGCATCGGCGCTTCGTCTTTTTCGCCCTCGCCGATGACAACGATGCCGTCCATCTCGACGCTGTCGAGCACCGCTCTCATGGCGTCGACTGCGGAGCCGTCGGCGCCTTCCTTGTCTCCTCGGCCCATCCATCGAGCAGCGGCCATTGCCGCCGCCTCAGTTACCCTCACCAGCTCCATGGCGAGGTTCCGGTCCGGCGATTCAACGTTGACCATCGGTCCTCCGTACAACAATGACTCAGACTTCTTTGTCACCGTGAACGGTACCGGCCGACAAGGCTCTGGTGAAGGACATGGGGGATCTACTCAGGCGGACCAGATGGTGGTTCAATAGACCGATGATCGCCGCGTGGTGTTTTCAGTGTGGGCTCGACTACACCGAGGATGTCGCCGAGTGCGTCGAGTGCGGCATCCCAACTGTTGGTCATGCACCCACCCCCGTAGAGGTGGTGGTCGACTCCGATGCTGCTGACGATTCGCACCTGGCCTACGAGCTCCATGGCTGGAACGGAGATGCCCGTGCCGCTGTCGAGGACCAGCTCTACCGGACGAACATCGTTCATGCCTGGCAGGGCCCGACGTTGTTGGTGCGTGAGATCGACGAGGATGCCGTTGATGAGGTGATCTCGGCTGTTGACGACAGCATGACGACCGGCGCGAGTGCGGGGGTAGACGCCGAAGGTGGCCGTGTAGGTTTCGACCTCGGCGCCCGTAACCAGGAGCTTCATGCCGCCGTTGCTGCGAAGTTGGTGTCCGAAGGCGTCGAGCACGAGCTCATGGGCAACGGGTTCATGCTGGTCCCCACCGAACTCGAGGACCAGGTGGGCGACTGGGTCGAGGAGATCCAGAGCGATCTGAGGGCGACGGACTCGTTCGGCGCTGGAGTCGACGGAGTCGATTCTCATGCTGTGGTCGAGTCGCTGTTCGTCGCGGCCGACATCTTGAGACGCAACACCCGTGACCTCAAGGCTCAACGCCAGCT
>JBPCTU010000634.1:0-2646 GCA_051011515.1 Acidimicrobiales bacterium | reverse complement strand
ATCGCACTCACGATTTCCTGATGCGCTGATTCGTACTCCTCGGTTACATCCGGACGTATGCGCTTGGACATCACCGCTGTGACTGCCTCGGCATCGGGATCGGCGCGCGCTATGCGTTGCTCGCGCGTAGGCCCCTCCACGAGGTGATCGCCTTGGCGCATGATCTCAGCTCGGACCGACGACTCCAGCCACCGCGACAGGTGTTCCTGAGTGCTGAACCGATAGATGTTGACCCATTCGCCTGGGTGCACATCGTCAGGCACCTGCATTTCCGAGGCGACGTAGCCGTCAAAACTCCGCGCCGCTTCGACCAGCCTGTTGTTCCACTCGAGGAAATCACCGTCGCGACCTTCAGCCACTCGCCGAGCGACGATCACCGTCGGACCGGCCTGATTCATCGCGCCAGCCTCGGTCTCCGACCCGCACAGCCGGCCTCATGGGCACGACGCGGCTCCGCCTCCGGGATGAACCCGGCTACGCGAACGGACGGTCGTCCCACCACGGCATCACCTCCGGGAGGTCCTCGCTCGGCCGCATCGTGAACTCCGCCGGACGTTTCTCGAGGAACGACATGACACCCTCAGCGCTGTCGGCCGCCTTGCCCAACTGCCAGATCAACCGAGAGTCGACCTTGTGGGCCTCCATGGGGTGATCTGCGCCCAGCATTCTCCACAACAGCTGCCGGGTCGCCGCGACAGAAACGGCAGAGGTGTTCTCGACGATCTCATCAGCGATCGCCCGAGCCGCCGCCATCAGTTCCTCGCTGCTGTGCAGACTGCGCAAGAGCCCGGCATCGAGGCCTTCGGTGGCTGGAAAGACCCGACCGCTGAAGGTCCACTCGAGGGCTGTACTGACCCCCACCACGCGGGGAAGAAACCACGAAGAGCACGCCTCCGGCACGAGACCACGGCGCGCGAACACGAAACCCAGTTTCGCGTCGTTCGAAGCCAGTCTGATGTCCATGGGCAGCGTCATCGTCGCACCCACCCCAACAGCAGGGCCGTTGATCGCGGCAATCACGGGCTTCAGACACTCGAATATTCGTAACGTCAGCCGCCCGCCTCCATCACGGATCCGACTGATGTCCGAGCCGTCAGCAAGATCTCGGTCGCGACGCTCTTCGAAGTTGAAGGTCTCGGCGCCCGCGCCCAGATCTGCCCCGGCGCAAAAGCCGCGACCGGCACCAGTGACGATGACTGCCCGGACCTCGTCGTCGGAGTCCACCTGATCGAACGCATCGATCAACTCGAACATCATCGTTTGGGTATAGGCGTTCAGCTTGTCGGGACGATTCAAGGTGATGGTTGCGACCGAACCGTCCACCTCGTACATGATCTCGGTGTAATCCACTTGTGGTCCTCTCGATCGCTGACGGTCCTCTTGTTCCCTGGCTCAGGTCGTCGGCTCCAGACGAGCGTTCAGGAATCAGGCGCCCCGAACCTAGTGCAGCGAATCGGCACCGGATGATGCCTCGGCGCCGTGTGATTAGTCTCGGGAACATGAGCACCGACGACATCATCGCTATCCAACAACTGCTCGCCAGAGCCAACACGGCCGTCGACGCCGGAGATGGCGCGGCGTACGCGGCGTGCTTCACCGCCGACGGCGTTCTCGATGCCGGCGAAGCTGGACGATTCAGTGGCACCGAGGAGATCGCCGCGGCCGGTGGTTCGTTCGCCACCGCCATTCCTGGGCTGCGCCACTGGGTGAACAACCATGCGATCGACGTAGACGGCGACCGGGCAACCGCGACGGTGTACGTCGTGGTCGTTCTTGCCGGAGCACCCCCCACGTTGAGCGGCTCTGGGATCTACCGAGATCACATGGTTCGCACCGATCATGGCTGGCTGTTCGAGAGTCGAATGCCGGTGATGGAGATCGAGTCAAGTCCGCTCTCGATCCCCACCTAGACCGCGCCGAGGTTGGCTCAAATGACGACTGCACTCAAACAGATCTTCGAACCGATGACGGTTGGGCCCATGGCTGTGCGCTCGCGGATCATGCACTCCCCCCACGCCGGAGGTATCGGGAACCTCTTCGGCAGCGAGTCCGATGCACAACGGCACATCGCGTACTGGACTGAACTCGCCCAACACGGACCGGCTTGGATCACAGCCGTCACGGGCTTGGTTGAGAACCCGGTGGCGCCAGGCTTCGACATCACCGGAGCAGGCGGGCATTCCCGCGGCGTTTATCGGCTCCGCCAGTTTCGTGAACGAGCCAGCCGGCTGGCCGATGCCGTACACGACGCAGGCAGCTACGTCCTGTGCCAACTGGTGTTGCAGGGTGGGAAACCCAAAGCGCCCTCGGACACGGTGCTGACGCTCGTCGACAACCTGGTGGGCTACGAGATGAGCGCGGCCGACATCGAGGAGATGGTCGCTGAATACGCGTACTCGGCTCGGGAGGTCGAAGCGGCAGGCATGGACGGGGTCGAGATCCACGCGTGCCATGACGACATCCTCGAGTGGTTCATCTCCCCCGTCACCAACCAGCGCCAGGATGACTATGGCGGCGACCTGGTGGGTCGACTAAAGGTCCTCATCGACATCATCTCCGCGATCCGCTCCGCGACCGGCCCCGACTTCGTCGTCGGAGTTCGATTGAACATCGACGAGTGCGTAGATGGCGGCTACGGGCCTGACG
>JBPCTU010000633.1:0-14270 GCA_051011515.1 Acidimicrobiales bacterium | reverse complement strand
TCATCTGATACCCGGTGCACCGGCACAGGTTGCCCTCGAGGTTCTCTCGAATCTGGTCTCGTGTGGGATCGGGGTTTTCAGCCAAGAGCGCAGTAGCCGCCATGATCATGCCCGGGGTGCAGTACCCACACTGGAGTCCATGTTCTTGGCGGAAACCTTCCTGCACCGCCGAGTAGGAGTCTCCGGTGGCCTGCCCCTCGATCGTTTCGACCTCCTTACCCGCGGCCTGAACCGCGAGAACGGTGCAGCTCTTGACGGCATCGCCGTCGAGCAGAACCGTGCAGGCACCGCAGTTCGATGTGTCACAACCGATATGGGTCCCGGTCAGCCCGAGGTTGTCCCGCAGGTAGTGCGCCAGAAAGGTCCGCGGTTCCACGACCGCAGCCGCTGCTGATCCGTTGACGGTGACCGCAACATCAACCGTGGGATTCGACATGCTCATGAGCCTCCTCCGTGCAGAATTGCAAAGACCTTCTTGGGTGTCACGGGCATGTCGATGTGGGTCACTCCGAGGTGGCTCAAGGCATCAACCGCTGCATTGACAACGGCAGGCGGAGCTCCGACCGATCCTGACTCGCCAATACCCTTGGCGCCCAATGAGTTGGACGGTGTTGGTGTCACCGTGCGCCCGGATTGATACTCGGGCAGGTCTGGCGCCGCCGGTACGAGGTAGTCGACCAACGTTGCGGTGAGCGGCTGACCGTCTTCGTTGTACTCCATCTTCTCGTACAAGGCCTGGGCAACCCCCTGGGCGACCCCGCCGTGGACCTGCCCTTCGGCCAGTAGAGGATTGATGACGGTGCCGCAGTCGTCGACCAGAACCATGTCCCTGACACGGATGGCCGCTGTTGCCCTGTCGATCTCGACGACGCAGCCGTATGCGCCGGCAGGAAAGGTGAAGTTCGGGGGCGCAAAGTGCACTGTTTCGTTCAAGGCGGCGGTGTCGAGCCCCTCCGGTATCTCCAGCGGTTGGAAGCTCTTCGTTGCCACCTCGGCCCAGCTGACCGACTTGGCGGGTGTCCCGGCGACGTGAAACTGGTCGTCGGCGACCTCCAGGTCGTCAGGGTTGGCCTCGAGGATGTGGGCCGCGATTGCCTTGGCTCGTTCGGTGACGGTTGCGGAGGCCTGCTTGACCGACTCACCGGCGATCGCGGTGATACGTGAACCCATCGTTCCGATGCCTTGCACGATCGTGTCGGTGTCGCCGTGGCGAACGGAGATGCGATCGAAGTCGATGCCGAGTTCGTCGCCTGCTATCTGCGCCAACGTGGTTTCGGTTCCTTGCCCATGGGGTGACGCACCGGTGTAGATGATCGCGCTTCCGTCGGGCTGGATGCGGACCTGGGCAGACTCCCAGGAGCCGAGGTGGCCGAAGGCCTCCAGCGAGCCCGGGGGGCCGAAGGCCGCGATCTCGAGCCAGCACGAAAAGCCGATCCCGAGAAGCGGCTTCGAGTCGTCGGCCAGGTTGGCGGCTTGTTCGGCCTTGAGCGAGTCGTAGTCCATGAGCCGCAGCAGCTCGTCCAGGCTCGCTGAGTAGTTCCCGCTGTCGTAGACGGCGATCTCGCTATGGCTCTGATACGGGAATGCATCGGCCGGGACGAAGTTCTGGCGGCGGATGTCGACAGCATCCATCCCCAGCTCGTCCGCTACCACGTCGATGACCCGTTCGATGTTGTAGCTCGCTTCGGGACGACCAGCGCCTCTGTATGCCGCGACTGGTGTCGTGTTGGTCAACACGTTGGTCCAGGAGACACCCACGGTCGGGATCCGATAACACCCGCCGGCCATGGTGGTGGTCAGCGCTGGAAGGCCCATACCTGTTGGATCGGCGTATGCGCCTTGGTCCTGGTGCACGTGGACCCGTAGCGCCAACAGGTTTCCGTCCTCGTCGTAGCCGATTTCGATGTCGGACTCCTGCGCCCGGCCGTGATACATCGACAGCATGCAGTCGGATCGAGTCTGGGTGAACTTGACTGGCCGCCCGAGCGCTCGACTGAGCGCCGGAACCAGGTAGAACTCGGGGATGTCGTTGATCTTGGCGCCGAACCCTCCGCCGACGTCGGGTGCGACCACCCGGACCGTGTCCTGTGGCATGCCGAAGTAGGCGGCCAGAGCGGTTCGGAACTTGTGTGGTGCTTGATGGGTGACCCACACGGTCAGACCGTCAGGATCGGCGTCGGCCAGGATCACGTTCGGCTCTATCGGGACGGCAGCGCATCGGTTGTTCACGACGTGAAGGTTTGTACGACGGGGTGCATCGGCCAGCGCTTGTTCGATGTCGGCATTCTCGTCGGGCATGTGGAAGACAGCGTTTGCGCCGACATTCTCGTCGAGGACCGGAGCGTCATCGGCAAGTGCTTCACCTACAGAAGTGACTGCCGGCAACGGCTCGATGTCGGCGAAGATGGCTGCCGCCGCGTCGGCCGCGACGCCGCGTGAGGTAGCGGCGACCACGGCGACCGGCTCCCCTACGAACCTGACCTTCTCTGTGGCCAGTAGTGGCCTTTCGAGGCCCGGGACCCCAGGCGGTGGAGGAAGGTGCGATACATCCTCGGCCGTCCATACCGCGAGCACACCCTCGATTGCCGAGGCCGCTTCGGTGTCGATGCTGTTGATCCGGCCGTGGGCGATGTCGCTGGTCGCAAACGCCACATAGGCCGTTCCGGCGGGATTCAGGTCGTCGACGAACTGGCCCCGTCCGGTGATGAGTTTGGGATCTTCCTTGCGAAGCACTCTCGCGCCAACAAGAGACATGGTCTCTCCTATGCGGGTTCGGGTTCTACTCGCCAGCCCTTCGACTTCGATTCTGGCCCAGCGTTGCGCAGAGTAGCAGTCGCTTCTCGGGCGCGAACGGGGCTAGTGAACTGCGGGGCCCAGGGCGCCGCGGTCTTGGTACTCGTCTCGCAGCTCTCGTTTGAGCACCTTGCCGGACATTCCCCGGGGCAACGGTTCGTCGCGGATCACGATGTAGCGGGGCCGCTTGTAGTCGGCCAGGTTGTCGCGGCAGATGGAGGCTATGGACGTGGCCTCGAGGGTGGTCTCGGGTAGGGCTCTGACCAATGCGATCGGGGTTTCGCCCCAACGTTCGTCGGCCACCCCGATGACCGCACACTCTGCGATGCCTTCGATCCCCGCCAGGACCGCCTCGATCTCGGCGGGGTAGACGTTCAGGCCGCCTGAGATCAGCATGTCCTTGGACCGGTCGACGATGAAGACGTAACCCTCTTCGTCGATGCGGGCCAGGTCGCCGGTGCGCAACCACCCATCGACGAGGGTTTCGGCAGTGGATTCGGGGGCATTCCAGTAGCCGATCATGATCTCGGGGCCCTTGATGATCAGCTCACCGATCTCGCCCGATTTCACGTCGATGAGTTGGGGGTTGTCCGGTTCCACCGTGCGAACTCGGGTATGCATCATCGGTTGACCGCAGCTTCCCAGCTTTCGCTGCGCGTCCGCGGCGTTCAACCAAGTGTTCATCCCGGCCCCCTCGGTGAGGCCATAACCCTGGCTCATCGGAAGGCCCGCAGCCTGTAGCGCTTCCAGCAGAGCGCCCGGTACAGCGGCACCGCCAGAACCGATCACGGTCAGGCTCGAAAGGTCGTGAGACTCGAAGTTCGGATGTTGGATCAACATCTCCCAGATGACGGGCACGGCGCTGAAGTTGGTGATCGCATGTCGTTCGATGATCTCCAGCGCTCGAGCAGCGTCGACCACTGGATCAAGAACCAGGGTGGCCCCGCCCAAGTAGGTCGGGGCCCACATCGAAACCAGGCCGCCCGTAAAGCTCAGCGGAAACGGCAGGTAGACGCGAGATGCCGAGGTGAGATCGTCTGCGAGGATCCGGTTGTATGCCATGGCCATGACATTGCCGTGGGTGAGCATCGCCCCCTTGGGCAGCCCAGTTGTCCCGCTGGTGAACAGGATGTAAGCAACTTCGTCGCCGGCCACATCTACCGCGGGATCAACAGCTCCGTGGCTCCGCAGCTCGTCGAACGAGGTGCCGAAACCGTCGCCGAATCCGATTCGTGTCGGCGGCTGCTTCAACCCCTCGATGGTCTCTCGCGCGACTGTTTCCAGGTCCGGGTCGGCCACGATGGCACAACATTCGACGTTGTTGATGATGTATCGCAGCTCGGGAGGGGTCAGGCGAACGTTCAACGGCACCAGGATCGAACCGAGCTTGTAACCCGCGATCGCGAGTTCCACATACTCCACGCAGTTGTTGGACAGGATGCCTACTCGGTCGCCCCTGCCGATCCCAGACGCTGCCAGCCCGGCGGCGAGTCGGGAGGTTCGGTCGTCAAGCTCCGCCCAAGAGAGCGAGCGGTCCTCGAAAACCAGGCTTTCGCCTTCGGGGTTCCAACGGGACCAGAAACGGACTGCGTTGGCCAGGTTCATTGGTGAATCCTCGCGCATCGTCGGAGTGCAGGGGCGAAGGCCTTCGGGGTTGATCTAGGTTTGCGCCAGGAATGCCAGACCAGAAGGGGATCAAACATGGCCGAGTCCTGGCACCATGAGACATCCTCGGTCGACCGCGAACACGTCGTCGGCGACTGCCCCGAGTGTGGGGCCGCCGAACTCGCTCAGTATCCGGTGCTCTCCGAAGGAGGGTGGTATCTGGTCGTAAAGTGCCAGGACTGCCTCCATTCGGTGGACCGCGAGCCGTGGCATCGGCTCGGGTACGTCGTTCGGCTCGAGGACCAGTTGCTGTGAACAGTGCCATGATCGGAGTCGATGTCGGCGGCACGTTCACCGATGTCGTTTCGATGGATGACGGCCACGTGATGGTGGCCAAGGTGCCGACCGACGTCGAGTCGAGTGAGACTTCGGTCTTGGCGGGGGCAAGTCAGGTAGGTGTGGAGTCGGCCGAGGTCTTCAACCTGGCCAGCACCGCCGGCCTGAATGCGGTCATCACTCGACGGCTCCCAAAGATCGGGTTGTTGACGACCGGGGGCCATCGTGATGTTCTCGACGCTGGCACTCTGGCCCGCCCCTCTGCCGATCTGACCCAGCCCAGGTGGCGCCGGTCGTTCTCGGATGGGAGCGCACCACTCGTCCCTCGATACCTACGCCGCGGCGTCCGCGAACGGGTCACTCCCGACGGTTCAGTGTTCATCGCCCTCGACGAGGACGAAGCACGCGAACAGATACGAGTGCTCGGTCGCTGCAATGTCGAGGGTGTGGCCATCGGTTTGTTGAACAGTTACGTCAACCCGGTGCATGAACACAGACTTGCCGAACTGGTCGAGGAGGAGCTCGGGTCGGTTGCGGTTTCGGTGTCCAGCGTTGTGTCGCCTGTCGCTCGAGAGTACGGCCGCTTCGTCACGACGGTGATCGATGTGGTGATGCAGTTGTTGTACGGCAACTACACCGAACGGTTGGAGTCGGGTCTCGACGACCTCGGGTTCACCGGTCAGTTCAACTACGCCGACTGTCGGGCGATGTTGATGCCTGCCGACTACGCGATGGAGCGGCCGCACTTGTTGGTTGTTGGTGGCCCGGCCGCGGGCACAGTCGCCAGTGCGCACTTCGGGCGATCGATCGACGACACCAACCTGTTGTGTGCCGATGTCGGGGGCACCAGTTGTGACCTCAGCCTCGTGGTCGATGGCCGTCCATGGGTGAACAGCACCTTCGAGCTCGAACACGATCTCCATGTCAATGCGTTGTCGACCGATGTGATCACGCTCGGAGCCGGGGGTGGCAGCATCGTGTCGATCGCCTCGACCGGCGAGGTTCGAGTTGGTCCCGACAGCGCGGGTGCCGATCCGGGTCCTGCCTGTTATGGCAAGGGCGGAACCCGGCCGACCACCACCGATGCTGCGTTGCTGATGGGGATTCTGCAACCGGACGGGTTCGCGGGTGGCCAGATGGCGCTCGACCCGGAGTTGTCCTTCTCGGCCTTCGGTGCCCTCGACACCAAGATGCATACCGAAGCGGTGGTCCGCCACGCCTGGGGTGTCGGCGTACACAACATCGCCGAGGGAATCTTCAACATCGCTTTGAGGCACGGGCTCGACACGCGGGACTTCACGCTTCTCGCCTACGGTGCGGCCGGGCCCATGTTGCTCCCATCGGTCCTCGACGTGACACCGCTGCGTCGGGTCGTGGTACCGCCCAACCCGGGCGGATTCAGCGCCTTGGGGCTGTTGAGCTCGGATCAGGTGTTCACCGATCAGCGCAGCAGCTACGAGATGCTCGAACCCTCCAGCGCCGCGGCGATCGGGGCCATCTTCGCCGAGATGGAGACGGGTCTACTTGATCGCCTCGGCCTCACGGAGTCAGACGTCTCGGTCGCGCGGAGCTTTGACGGGCGGCTCGCCGGCCAAGGAAACAACACGCCATTCGTGCCGGTCCCCGAGGGGCCGGTCGACGAATCGATCGTGGCAGCGATGAACGAAAGGTTCCACGACGCCTACGAACTCAGGAATGGGAACCGGGTCGAGATGTTGCCGGTGCAGGCTGTTACGTACCGGGTCGAGGTTGTCGTCGCTGCTGACAAGGTCCAGTACACGGAGCTGGGCAGTCGGGACGGGGGCGGGTCGCCACCATCGAGGCCGCTCCCGTTGAGCTACCTCGGGGCGGACCCCGTCAGTGCGCTGGAGTTCAACCGCGACGATCTGTGCTGTGGTGATGCCATCGCTGGACCGGCAGTGGTACGCGAGCCGTTGTCGACCACCTATTTGCCAACGGGCCGCGACCTGGTTGTTGGTCGCCACGGTGAGCTCGTGATCTCCTAGGAGGACATCGAAACTTGTACAAGCTGCGAAGGAGGAATCGACAATGACCCTCATCGAGGATCGGCCGGACTCACCTATTCGCGACATGGGTGGCGACGAGTTCCTCGAACGCTACGACTGTGATCAGTTCACCGCGACCGTGTTGTCGAACCGGTTCAGGTACGTGGTCGACAACATGGTCACCCAACTGCAGCGGGTTGCGTTCTCACCGATTGTCCAGATTGGGGACCTCGCCGCGACGTTGTGTGGTCCTCCTGAACTGGGTTATGCGATGCCAGCGGTCAGCGCGACACTTCCGTATTTCGTCGGCTCTCTCCCGGACGGCGTGAGGTTGTGTTTCGAGGAGTTCGGACTCGACGACCTTCGCCCTGGTGATGTCATCGTTGTGAACGATCCGTACCGGCAGGGGACCCACCTGAACGATGTTTCGTTCATGCGGCCTCTGTTCCACGACGGCCAGATGCTCGGGGCACTCGTGTTGCGGTGCCACATGCTCGATCTGGGTGGTGTGACCGCAGGTGGTTTCGACACCACCAAACCTTCGACCTACCACGATGGGCTCGTCTTCCCACCCATGCTCATCTTCCGGGATGAGGAGCCGAACAAACCGCTGTTACGAATGATCTTCGACAACACGCGTTTCCCGGCGGTGATCGTTCCCGACATCATGGCGATCCACGCGGCACTACGGACCGCCGAACAGCGGATCCGCGATTCAATCACCAGATACGGCGTCGAGTCCTACCTGGGGGCGATTCGGTATACCTGTGATGCCTCTGCCGAGGCGATGAGCGATGCGATCTCGCGCATCGCCGATGGCGACTACTCAGCCCAGGAGATCCTCGACACCGACTCGCTGCCCGAGAGTGATCCGTACCGCGTCAACCTCACGATCCGCAAGCGGGGGCAGCGCGCCGAGTTCGACTTCAGTGGGTCCTCGACCCCATCCCGGTCGGCATTGAACAGCGCCTGGCCCGACACCAAAACCGCAGTGACCTTGGCGCTGACGTGTCTGATCGCCCCCGAAGCGAGATTCACGTCGGCGTCGTTGCGCGACGTTGATCTTGTGGTTCCACCGAACTCGATCATCAACCCGCAGCCGCCACACTCGACCAACTATTACTTCGAGCTGCAGCAAACGATGATGATGGCGGTTTATGGTGCCCTGAACCCCGTTCTGGGAGCCGATGCGGTACCCCACGACGGCGCCATGAACGGGCATACCGTCGATGGAGTTTTGGACGGAGAGGAATGGTTCAGCGGTCGCGCAACCAGTAGCCATTCCCCATGGGGCGGTTCGAGCCTGGGAGACGGCGACACCCAACAAGCCAACATCTTCTTGAACATGCCCGTCACCGGAATCGAAGAGGACGAAACGACCAGTCCGTTCCTCTCGCTTGCGCTTGATGTCGTGCCCGACAGTGGCGGGCCGGGGCGCCACCGTGGAGGCGCCGCCCGCTTCACGGACAGCTATTGGCTACGGACTGGGACACATCGATCCACGCACTTTCACACTCGAGAACCGATTTCAGGCGGCGGCGTAAACGGCGGCGGTGCGGGTTTGATGGGTGGGTGTTGGATCTGGGACACCGAGGATGCCCGGGTCGACCCCTCTGACGGTCTGCCTTTCGACATTCGGGGAGGTCACTACGCGCAGGCGCAGGCGCTCTACGGACTCGTCGACCCGGCGTCGAACGAGCTGAGCTCCGAAGGCTCCTACGTGTGGTCGGGGGCGGTTGAAGGGGGAGTTGGAGCGGTCGTTCGTTCTGTCTCCAACGGTGCCGGTGGTTGGGGCGATCCACTCGACCGCGACATAGAACTCGTGCTCCAGGACGTCCGAGACGAATACGTCACGATCGAGGGAGCGAGGCGCGACTACGGCGTCGTTGTGGTGGGCGACCCGGCCTCGGATCCAGAGGGCCTCGTCGTGGACGCCGTGGCCACAGCGGAAGTCCGAGGCACCTCCCGCTAGCTCGCGAGGATTCTGACCACTCCGACCGCTGATATCGCAATGAGCAGGCCCAGAGTGATCCGACGGTAGATCTCGGGTGTCGTGAGTCCGAAGGCTCTCGATCCAACCCAGATGCCCAGTGCCAGGGGTGGAAGCGCCCACAACGTCCGAATCCAGAGGGTTCCATCGATGTTGCCCGAGGCCGCCAGGACCAATAGAACCGCGAGGTTCGAGAAGAAGAAGTAGACGATCAGGGTCGACCGCATCTCTCGCGGTGAGATCGCCAGGTAACTCATCGCCAATACCAACACGAGGCCGGAGAGGGCCGTCGCCCCGTTTACAACGCCGGCCAGGACGCCGATGCCGAACATCAGCCGATCGGTCGGGAGGATCTCCCCGCTGTTGGTCCTCAGCAATCCCAGGCTCGATACCAACAACACGCTGAACAGAACGATCCGCAACACGTCGGGTTCGGTCGCGGTGAGGATGACCACACCGATTGGGACCCCGATCACGGCTGCGCCCAACAAGATCGCGACACGGTGCCAATCAACGCCCTCGAAGACGGCCCGGGTCTGCAAGACACTTGCGATTACCCCCAGAGACAGAGCCATCGGCACCGCCTCGATCGGGTCCAGCACGAATGACATCCCGGCCACGAATACGGCGCTGAGGGCGAACCCGGTGAGTCCTCGTATGAAGCCCGCGACGAGGACGACGCTCGCACCGAAAGCGGCTTCTGCGGCGGTCAGCTCCAGGGCTTCGAGCACCGTCCGAGCCTAGGGACTAGCGAGTAATGTGTACTGAGGTCTCGTCGACCTCGAGCCATTCGAAGAGGTGTTCGTAGAAGTGACGGATCTTGGCCTCGTTGTAGGATGCGAAGATCACCTCTTGTTGCTCCTGGGCTTTCAACCCAGTCTGAACGTGAGGGAGGTTGAGGGAGTCCTGTTGAAAAACCTTCACCAACGGGCCGAGCTCGGGAGCGAGCGTCCAATCGTCGTCGATTCCGAGGTCGTTGATCTCCGCCATCGGTGGCCGGTTGTCCGGATCGGGTGCCGGCGGAAAGAACATGACCTCGAAGATGCAGGTGTTGGGATCGTCGCCGTTGGGTCGGAACCGGTAGAAGATGTGATGGAAACAACCCCATGGGGACCAGTTGGGGAACACCGAATAGAACATCGCGTCGATCATCTCGGCATCACTGACGTTGTCGAGGTCGATCAGTTCGCCATGTTCGGCTTTGAGAGCGTCGCGCTTCTCTGCGGCGATCCGCGCGCGTAGCTCGCCTATCCCTTCGACCGAGTCTGGTCGGGGCGGGATGAGGTTGGGGATGTCCTCCATACCTGGCAGATGTGGGCCCCCAACCCACAGGCACAGGTGCGGATCTGCTTGGAACAGTGGACCCTCGAGCCAGTTGCCGTCGGCGTCGAAGTAGCTCTCGGCGCCATCGAGGTCGGTGACCCGAACTCGGTTCAACTCCACCCTCTCGTAAATATGGCCACTCATCGGGTGGCGCCAGCGCGCGAAGTGGAGGCCGTCGTCGAGGACCTCGTGACGCGGCATGTTCTCGAGGTGCGGGCTCTCGACGCCGTGAGGGGAGATGGCCCTCGCGTAGTTCCCGTAGACGTCGTAACGGCTGTTGGCGTCGCCCAGGTTCGGCATCAGGGTGGGGTGGGTGGCAACCGTGTGGTACGCCTCCATGAACGCTTCCTGGCACACCTTCCAGTTCATCGGCATGATCTTGCGGACATGTGCCGCCTTGTAGCGCTTGTCGAACGGCAGGTGGGTGAAGTGATCGCCGATGTCGCCGAGGAAATCAGCTAACGGCTCAGCGTCGCGGTCGGGGTTGATGAACACGAACCCTTGCCAGGTGTCGACACGGGCCTCCGGGAGGCTGTAGTCGGCCGGCTCGACATCGGGGAAGTCCCACTGGCAAGGGATCTCCTTCAGAGATCCGTCGAGATTCCACGCCCAGCCGTGAAAAGGGCACCTCAGATTCTTGGCGTCCTTACCTTCACAGGTCCGGAGCTTTCGTCCCCGGTGAAGGCATGCATTGCGGTAAGCCTTGATCTCGTCGGATCCGGTGCGCACGATCAGAAACGACAACGAAGCGATGTCGTAGACCGTGTAATCACCGACGTCAGGGATCTCCTCTTCCAGGCAGGCGAGTTGCCATACTCTGCTCCACAACTTCTCGACCTCGAGGTGGTGCCAGTCCGGCGAGTAGTACACATGCGCCGGCACCCGGGTGTTTCCCGGAGGCATGGGTGACTCGGTCCGCATCACCGCGCTGACAGGATGGGTGTCCATGTCCAAGAGCTCAGCGAAGCTCACCCCTGCGGAACGGTTGGTGCCAGTGATGGTCTCGGTCATTGGTTTCCCCGTGGTCGAGTGTGAGCTGAACAATACCGCTGAGCCCGTGCAGACGTAGAGGAGTAGGTTCAGGGAATGAGCCAAGACCTACAGGACATACACGACGTCGGCCAGGTGATCATCAGGTACGCAACGTCGGTCGACAAGCGGGACTTCGATCGATACGGATCCTGCTTCACCGAAGATGCCGAGATCTCCGGGTTCAGCTCCGGCGACGTTGTCGGGCGCGACAATTGGGTCTCTTTCGTGGTCAAGGCCCTGGAGGCATTCCGCGGTACCCACCACCAGATCACCAACCAGGAGATTTCGGTCGACGGTGACACCGCACACATGCGCAGCTATGTGCAGGCCACACACGAGTCGGCCGATGATGACAGCTCACTGATCATTCTTTGGGCCGTCTACGACGATGAGTTGGTTCGGACGTCGCAGGGTTGGCAGATCTCGCGTCACGTCCTGGAGCGGCTCATCAGATCGAAACGTGTGCCCACGCTGCCTCTCTGACCGCCCCTCTGATTGCCTCTCTGATCTCAGGACTCACACATCGGGTCGGATCACGCCGGCCAGTTCCAGGATTCTTGTTGGTGGCAGGTACTGATCGGTGACCCGGGCTCCCAGATGGGCCAGAGCATCTTCGACAGCGTTGGTGATCGCGGCCGGCGCACCGATCATTCCGCCTTCGCCAACACCGCGGAAATCGTTCTCACCCGGTGAGAGGGTCTCGATGTGGTGGAGTTCGATGTCGGGGATCTCCATGGACGTGGGGATCAGGTAGTCCATGTAGGTGGTCGCCTGGGGGTTGCCCGCCTCGTCGTAGGCGCTGTTTTCGTACAGGACTGCCCCGATCCCTTGAGCTACGCCTCCGCGTACTTGTCCATCGACGATCGCCGGATTGATGACCGGGCCGCAGTCCTCGACCACTACGTAACGAGGGATCTGGACCTTCCCGGTCTCGAGGTCGACGTCGACGAAACAGACATGGGTTGCGCAGCTCCAGCCGCCATCGCCCTTGCCGACGTAACTCTTCGTGTAGCTGAAAGCGGGTCCATCATCGGTCGTTGTCGCTTCGGCGATCTCGGCAAAGCTCAAACCTTTTGACGGAACGCCGGCGACATGGACGTTGCCATCTGAAATCTCGATGTCGGCTGGGTCGGCTTCGAGCATCTCCGCGGCCTTGTCCGCCAGTTGAGTCCGCACCTCACGGGACGCGTACTTGATGGCTCCGGCACCGAGTGGACCGCCGCGACTCCCGCCGGTTCCGATGAAACTCCATGGTGTACGGGTCGTGTCCCCCCAGACCACTTGAACGGCGTCCATCGGCACGCCGAGTTCGTCGGCGACGACCTGGGCATATGTCGTCTCATGGCTCTGGCCATGGGGCATCTGCGGCGTGTAGACCACGATCGAGCCGTCGGCTTCGATCGTGGCCCGCGCGTCCTCGTTGGCGACGATGTCGGTGCCGGGGTTGATCGAATCGACATAGTTCGGCGGTCCGGGCGCCGCCTCGTGGTAACAAGCGAAGCCGATTCCCAGATGCCGGCCTTGTTCTCTGGCGGCGTGTCGCTTGGCTTCGAAGGCATCGAGATCCACAACCTCCAAAGCGCGTTCGAGCGTCTTCTTTGTCGACATCGTCTCGTCGATGGTCGGCCCGGTAATCATCGTCGTGGGTAGGTCGCCCTCGCCGATCATGTTCTGGAGGCGGACAAGCGCCGGGTTGCGGCGCAGGGCTCGAGAAACGATGTCGATCATCCGCTCGCGGACCCAAGTTTCGTTCGCCCAGGGCCCGCGGTAGGCCACGTACTTACCCTTGTTCGTCGCCACGATGCGGTTGCGGATCTCGAAGGCATCGAGCTTGTAGCTGCCCGGGAACATCACCCTGAAGAGCTGGGTCACGAAGGCGGCCCCGACGGGGAACGCCGGATAAGCCCCCTGGTCCACGGTGAGGTCGACCCGCATGCCGCGGAGGGTTCCGTCGTTGTCGAAAGCCACCGACATCGACAGGTCTTCTTCGCGAGCTTGTCCGCCGTCGGTCAGGTTCTCGGTCCGATCTTCGATCCATTTGACCGAGCGGCCGAGTTCCATAGCGGCGACGGCCAGCGCCACGTCCTCTCGCGCGATCGACCCCTTCGACCCGAATCCACCGCCGATGTCTCGAGCCTTGACGGTCGGGAAGGTCTCCTGGGCCAAGAGGCCGAGCCCCATTCGTTGCAGGTGTCCGAGCAAGGACCGGTCTCGTTTGATCTGGGCGATGGCCCCTGAGTTGTCTTGTCGATCCAGGGATTCCTTGTTGGCGGCGACGAACTCCTTGGCCCCAGCCATGAAAGCCTCCCGCCGCTCCTTGTTCTTTGCGAGTGCCTTCAGCGATCGGCCGACCGGCTGTTTGTCGGTCAACGCGGCGATGATCCACCGCAGTAGGTGGCTGGACTGGGTCGCGTTGTGAATGGTGAGCTGACCAGTGCCCGCTTCGACCTCGACGACGCTGCCTCGGGTCTCCATGGGTTGGTTCGATTGGCGATGACAGGAGAAGTGTTCGGTGATCACGCGATCCGCTGATGCGAACACGCTGTCGACGTCTCCGTAGGACCGGGTCTCGTCGAACAGGGTGTTGCCGTCGGCCAGTTCCCACAACTGCTCCGATGCGGGGTTCAAGGCCTGTCCGATCGAAGCAACCGGATCCAACGGGGTGTATTCCACCTCGATGAGCTCGAGAGCGTCTTCGGCCTCGTATCTGGAGTCTGCGATGACGAGGGCTACCGGGTCACCGATGTGGCGGACCTTGTCCTCGCTCATGCACCAGTAGAGGGGGGTGTACATGCCGGGGAGCATGAGAAACGGCGGGAAGGGGTTGGTGAGGGCGTTGATCTCGGCTCCGGTGAAGACAGTCAACACGCCCGGCGCCTTCCGCGCGGCCTCAACGTCGATGTTGTCGATTCGGGCATGGGCGTACGGGCTGCGGAGGAACGCGGCATGGCGGACCCCGGCAGGGCTGACGTCGGCAACGAATGTGCCCTCGCCTTTCAGCAGCCGATCGTCCTCGACGCGGACGACACTCTGGCCGACGAACCCGAGCCCTGACGTTTGTTTGGAGTCGTTGCTCATGATGTCTCCTGGTCTGGGGCCTGACCTTGACCTATCAGGCTCACCGCCGTCTCGACCCCGTCGACGATCGACTGATAGCCGGTACATCGACAGAGGTTGCCGCTCAG
>JBPCTU010000632.1:0-22809 GCA_051011515.1 Acidimicrobiales bacterium | reverse complement strand
AGTCTGGAGACCCGGATGCCATCTATCGATCGTGTGAGCACTGGTCCGGCCGAGCTCGGAGAGTGCCCGGTCTGGAGTACAACAGAACAGGTCCTGTATTGGGCTGACATCGAGGGCCGACAAATCCACCGGTTCGATCCGGTCACCGAAGAGACAGGTACCAGGCACCTTCCCGGGCGCCCCGGCTCTTTCGTGCTGACACCAGACCCAGGCCGGCTCCTGGTGGGTATGGAGAACGAGCTGGTCGTCTTCGACTGGGAGAACGGTGAAAGCTTCTCGTGGCTGAAGCTCGATACCGGAGCCGAGGGCAACCGACTGAACGACGGTAGGTGTGACGCGGCCGGGAGATACATAGTGGGTTCGATGGCCACCGACTACCGGTCAGGAGGCACGACCGGCGTGCTTCATCAGGTCGAGCCGTCCGGCTCTTCCAGCGTTCTACGCACCGAGATCAGCGTCACCAACGGCGTGGCATTCGACCAGAACCTGTCACGCATGTACTTCGCGGACTCCCCGACCGGAGCAATCCTTGCCTGGGACTACGACCTGGCCAGCGGGGAAAGAACCAACGAGCGGGTCTTCTTCGACTACGGCGATCTGCCGGGCAAACCAGACGGTGGGTGCGTGGATGCCGATGGTTGCTACTGGTCGGCCTGCGTGGGCGGGGCGGCCCTCATCCGCATCACCCCTGATGGTCGGCTGGACCAGCGCGTCGAGCTTCCTGTTCTCCGGCCCTCAATGCCGGCTTTTGGCGGGAGCGACCTCGGCACGATCTTTGGGACAAGCATCGCAGGTTCGTCCCAATCCGAGGGCGTACCTCCGGGCCAAGTCCCGGATGGCTCGCTGGTTGCGCTCGACGTTGGTGTGTCGGGTGTCCCCGAGCCGCAATTCGGTGCTCGTCTGTAGGCGTCAGAACCTAGATCAGCCGCGCTGGCCGGTGATGTACTCGTCGATGACCTGGTGGAACCAGGCGATTCTTGTCTCCTGGCCGGAAAGGTAGGAACCGCTGTAACCCCGGGATCGCACTCCCAACTGCTGACCGGACGTGATCGCGACGTCCTGGTCGGGAATGATTCCCATCGGCCTGTCGCCGTACTGGAAGACTTGATGTTCAGCTTCGATGCCATCGACGCGAATGTTCGTCTGGGCACCCACCGTGCCCGTACCGGCTGGGACGAAGGCGTAGTACCAGTGATCAAAAACACACCGCGTCGGATCGGTCGCGTGCGGCCTCATACGTTGCAGCAACACGCCGTCGGCACCAAACGTCAAGGAGCAGTTGGGAAAGAGGTTGTAGTGATGGGCGTCGGTCAGTTGGTCGTCGCGAAGGTTCTCGTAGTGGATGTGGCCGCGCTCGGGGCCGAGCATCCTCATCTGACTCTGGAGCGATCGCCTGGACTCGAACGGACGGTCGGTGAAGTCCTGGCGGTCCAGATCCCAGATCTCGAGTCGGTCGGCAATGCCATCGGGCAGCGGGGCTCCTTCGCCGTATTGAGTGCGCGACGGGGTAGCGCCCTTCATGATCATGCGGTTGTGGCCCAGCGCCGACATGTCGAAGGTGGTGTCGAGGTAACTGTCCTCGTGTGAGTCCTTGAGCTGAGGGTGGACGGTAGGAAGGTGGTACGACTCGCAGAAGTTGTCCTGGAGGACCTTCCAGTTGCAAGGAACATTCACGGTCAGCGCGGTCACCCGTTGCCAATCATCGGCCTCGTATCGGGACCAATCGTCGACAAGTGGACCAAGGAACTCCGCGAGTGATGGTCCGCCGGGATCCATCTTCACCCACACGAAACCCGCGAAGGTCTCGCACTGCAGCTCGGCAAGGCGCACGTGTTCACACGGATTGTCAGGGAAATCCTCGGGGTCCTGGGCAACGGTGAGAGCGCCGTCGATCGCGTAGGTCCAACCGTGGTACGGGCACGAGAACGAAGACGTTGCGCCGAGGTCGGAGAACAAGATGCGCGATCCGCGGTGTTGGCACACGTTGTAGAACGCCCGAACCGAGTTGTCGCTCTGGCGAACCATGATGATCGACTCCGGGCCCACCTCTTCTACCTGATACGAACCCGGATCGGGGAGTTGATTCTCGCGCCCGAGCAGGAGCCAGACCTTGGTCCACATTCCTTCCCACTCGGCTTCGAAGAAGGCGCTCGACGTGTAGCGGTTTCCGGAGAGGTCGTGTCGATCGACCACTGGATCGTCCCAGGGCTCGGCGGGATCCGACCTCGGATCCGAGTCGGGGGCGACTGAGTTGGTTGTCGTGGCCATCGATCCCAGCCTATTACCCCAGCCGGCCCCAGGTCAGTGGGCGGCGCCGCTACCGCGTTCATCGGGCCCCGGTACGGTCCCCATGTGACTGTCGGCTCAGCGAGACCACTCCGCGGCCTCATCAACACGGTGTACCTGCCGGTCTTCGCGAGCACCGTCGGCCTAGGGATGCTGATCCCGGTCCTTCCCCTCTACCTGACCGAGGAAGGTCTGTCTCTACAGATGACCTCGGTGGTACTTGCTGGTCTCGGCATTGGCGCTGCGTTGGGTGGCCTCCCGGCCGGCGGGCTCGTGGCCAAGTACGGGGAGCGAGTCGTGATGATCGGCGCTCTGATCCTGCTCGCTGTCTCGACAGCATTGCTCGGCGTCACCACGACCGCGCTTGCACTGCTCGCCCTCAGGCTTGCCAGCGGCGCTGCTGGTGTCGCGCTACGCCTGTCCCGCCAGACCTACATCACCCGAGGTGTGCCGGTTTATGTTCGAGGTCGAGCCATGGCCGTCTTCGGGGGCTCCTTCCGGCTGTCGCTGCTCTTCGGGCCGCTCCTAGGAGGTCTGCTGGTCGACCAGGTCGGATTCGCCGCAACGTTCGTGGTTGCCGGGTTGTTCGCTCTGGTAGGTCTCATACCCGCGTTGTTGCGACCCGAAACGCCGAGCCCCGAGCAATCTCCGCAGGCAGAGCCCCCGGAAGGCCTGTTCACCAGCCTTCGCCGGCACTGGCGGAGTCTCACGGTTGCCGGCGTCGTCCCGATGTTGGTGATGACGGTGCGCGAGGGCAGATTTGTCGTTGTCCCACTGATCGGCGACGAGTTGGGTCTGAGCGCAACCGAGGTCGGCGCACTCGTAGCTGTCGGAACCGGAGCCGAACTGGGCTTGTTCCCTTTGGCCGGGTGGATCATGGACCGGTATGGGCGACTGCACGCCATGGTCCCGGCCTTCGGGCTGATCGGCGTCGGGTTGACGATCATCGGCCTCGCCGATTCGACCGCCGCTGTGGTGTTGGGTGGTGCCGTCGTCGGCGTGGGGAATGGGTTGAGCTCTGGCACGATGTTGACGCTGGGCAGCGACCTGGCACCCGAGGAGAGCCCTGGGCCGTTCCTTGCCGGCATGGCTGTCTTTCAAGACGCCGGAAGGGTGATCGGTCCGTTGCTCGTCGGCGTCGTAGGCAGCGCTCTGGACCTCAGCGCGGCGGCACTCTCGCTGGCGATCGTGTGCGCCGTTGTGATCGCCTGGTTAGTCCTCGTGATCGGTGATACCTCGCCGACATCCTCATCCGGGAAGCTCGTGCGCGGCTAGCGCTCAGCAGGCTCCCGCGCGCCCGTCACCAGGGTGAAAGACTCTCGAGCCATGGGTCCTCGATCCTCATCCGACGGCTTGACCGGCAACATCGTCCTCACCGGGTTCATGGGCACCGGCAAGACCACGATTGGCCGCCTGCTGGCGGAGCGGCTGAACCGTACGTTCGTCGACACCGATCAAGTAATCGAGGAACGGCACGGACCGATTCCCCGGATCTTCAAGGACCAGGGAGAGGCGGCGTTCCGCGAGATGGAACGGGCGCTCGCGACAAACCTGTCGACGGCTCACGATCTGGTGATTGCGACGGGCGGGCGCCTGATGTTGGACCAAGACGCGCGAGCGGCGCTCGAGCGGTCGGCACGGGTTTTCTGTCTGGCGGCCGACATCGACGTCCTCGTCGATCGTCTCGCAAGCGAGGCCGACAACCGACCTCTCCTCGACGAAGACCCAGAGACGAGAATTCGGGAGCTGCTCGAACAGCGAGCCGCTCAGTACGCAGCGTTCGAACAGGTCGAGACCTCGGGCCGCAGCCCCGAAGAGGTTGTCGAATCCATCCTCGACGCCATCGCGGACTCGGGCTGAACCGCGCTGCCGGCATTCGGGCCTGCCCTCCTTGCCCACGGCTTGGCGCCAAGAAGACGCTTTGCCCAAACGGCTTCAGCCCAGGATCAATCGTCCGGTTCGAGCAACGATGCGAGATGGGCCCGCGCACTCGTCACCGCACCCTGAGCGACGTTGATGACATCGACGCGGACTCCATTGGCCTCGAGTGCTGTCGCCATCCGACCCAGCGCTGCGGCACCCGTGTAGTCCATTCGTCCGACACCGGCCAGGTCGAAGACAACGTGATCTACCTCCGACTCGGTTGCCAGCTCCCCCCGGACCAGACGTTCGACCTGGGGGACCGTCGCAAACCAGAGAACGCCTTTGGGATAAACCCGCAACGTTCGATCCTGCAGATCGCTCGCAATCGTGACGTTCAGTTCTCGGTACAGATGGACCATGACGGACAACACGACACCGATCAACACGCCCCTTTCGACGTTGGGCGATGTTGCAAGGGTTGCGACGAGGGTGCCGGCCGCCACGATTCCCTGCACCGGCGAATGAACGGCGATGGTCCAGATGGCTTTGAAGTCGATCAACTTGATAACCGCAACCACGACAATTGCTCCCAGCACCGAGCTGGGTAGATCTTCGATGAATGGTGTCAAAGGCAGGGTCAACAGGACGAATGCCCCGGTGATGCCACCCGCCCATGCGCTGGTCGCCCCGGCCAGGCGGTTGAGCGAGCTGCGAGAGAACGATCCGCCCACGGGGAAGGCGCCTGAGATACCGGCAGCGAGGTTTGCCATGCCCTGACTGATCATCTCCCGGTTGGCATTCCACCGCAGCCGATCTTGCGCAGCGAACTTCCGGGCGATGCTGGACGGCTCAGCGAACCCGACCAGGGCTATGGCCAACGCCGGTAGCACGAGCTCACCGAAGGAATCCCAAGGCATGTCGAGGCTGAGTGTTAGGAAATCGCCGTCCAACTGACCAACCGTGGACCCGTCGTACCCGAGGCCCGAGCTGATGACGATGCTCAACACGACCGCCACCAACACCCCCGGGAAGAGTGTGTGAATCCGTCGCCCACCCACGATCAGGACAACAGTCCCGAGGGCAAACAAGATCGCCTGCCAATTCCACTCGCTGACATCTCCGATTGCCTTCAAGGCCTCGGCGACAACACCGTCATCGCCGCGCTCGACGTCGAAGATTCGCGGAATCTGAGATGACACGATCAGGATCGCAGCCCCAGTCGTAAAACCCGCTAGTACCGGCTCGGACAGGACGTATGCCACGCTCCCGAACCGGAACAGACCCAACAAGAGCCTGGCAGCGCCGACCATGAGGGCTAGCAGCGCGGCCAACTCGATGTACTCGGTGCTCCCGGGCTCGGCCAGCCCCGACAGCGCACCGAATGTGAGGAGCGCCGTCAACGCGACCGGACCTGTCTGCAGATACCGGGACGAAACGAAGAAGGCGGCTACGAGTGGTGGAAGCGCCGAGGCGAACAGGCCGTACTGCGGCGGGAGGCCGGCCAGCTCGGCGTAGGCGAGCGACTGAGGAATCGCGACCAATGCGACCGATATGCCGGCGACGATGTCGCCCGTGCTTGGTCCGCTGAATCGCACCGCGCTCCTCTCTTGAACGTCTTCTGAACCCGATCGCCAAGCCCGCGGCCGTCGAATTGTCCGTACCTTTTCCAACAATACCGGCATCGAGTCCGAGCGCAGGCTGTTGGCGGCGCCGCAAGTCGCTTCACCGTCCGTCGACGGGCGCCGGATTCGACTGCAGTGCTAACGTCCAAAAAATGAATGCATCAAACATTTGTCGGAACATTTGCCGTCAGGCCGGCGACGCCGGCCACTGAGACCCGCCGTTGATCGGAGCACGTCCTTTCCCGAAGTCCGTCGACCAACTGGACGTCGAGTTCCTTTCTGCCGCGCTCGAGCGGGACGTTCAGGCGATCTCGACCCGACGCATCGGGGCCGACAGGGGGATGCTCGGCGACATCTTCCTGGTCACCCTCGACACGAGCGATGCTGGCCGCGAGGACGACGGATCCCGTGGCCCTGCTCAGCTCGTAGCCAAGTTCGCCTCACCTCGCGACGAGGCGCTTGCTACGGCGAGGAGGGGCCGAACGAACGAACGAGAACTCAGGTGTTACGACGATCTCCTGCAATCCACACCAGTCACGGCGCCGGCGATGTATGGGGCGTGGTACGACCCGGACACCGCAGAGTTCCTCCTGCTTCAAGAGGCAATCGATCCCGACGAGACCGTAGATCAGCTGGAGGGGCTGTCTGTCGAACAAGCGAGGCTGGTGCTGTCGGAAACCGCTTGTATCCACGCTCGCTGGTTCGAGGACCCTGCCCTAGGGACTCTGGAATGGTTGCCGCCTATAGATGGACCCGAACGCCGCCACAACCTGACCACACTTGCCGACGCAGGCTGGGGTCCCCTCTGTGAACTGCTCGGGGACAGCCTCACCGAGCAAGAAAGACAGATCGGTATCGGGCTGGCCGATCGGATCGACCACGCACTCGTCGAGCTGGCTGAGCACAAGGCGACTCTGCTCCACGGCGACCTCCGGGCAGACAACCTCTTGTTCACCAAGGACGGGGCGGGCGTATACCTGATCGATTGGCAGGGCTCCGGTGTGGGCCCCCCTAGTTGGGATCTCGCCTACTTCTTGTCGCAGTCGCTGGCGGTTGATGTGCGGCGAGCGCACGAAGATGCGTTGATAGAGCACTACCGGGTCATGCTTGCCGATCAAGGGCTGGCTCTCTCTACTGACGAGATCCTGACTGGTTACGACCAGTCAATGCTTTTCGGATTGGCGGTGGCCTGCGCCCTGCCCCTGATCAACGACACGAGCGAACCCAGAGTGAACGCGCTGGCGCACACCATCGCCCGACGAGCCATCGAGGCCCTCAGGGATCACTATCCATTCTGGGAGGGAACCCAATGAACGAAGCCTTGCCAACCAGCGGTGGTCGACGTCTCGAAGGACGCGTTGCCGCAATAACCGCCTCGACCCGCAGCATCGGTCGCGGCATCGCCGAGGCGTTCATAGCAGAGGGTGCGAGCGTGATGATCAACGGACGCAGCGCGGAAAAGGGCGCTGCGGCATTGAGCGAGATCGGCGCAGGAGACGCACTCGCGTTCCATCAAGGAAGCGCTACCGAACAGGCCGCCGTGGAGGGCCTCGTGGACGCCACAGTCGCAACATTCGGCAAGTTGGACATCATGGTTCTCAACGCCGGGGGCGTCGACAAACCCGCTCCGGTGATCGAGATGACCAACGAGGAATGGCAATACGAACTCGACCTCAACCTGAATCACACGTTCTGGGGAACACGCAAGGCGCTCCAACATATGGTCCCCAACGGTTGGGGCAGAATCATCGCCATCTCGTCGATCGAGGGCAAGACGGGCAAACCGAACATCGCGGGCTACACCGCCAACAAACACGCCATCAACGGTTTCGTAAAGGCTGTTGCCCGAGAGGTAGGTGTGGACGGTGTCACCGTCAATGCGATCTGCCCTGGCCTGGTCATCACCGACATGGTCCATGAGCGCGCCGGTGGAGCACTCGGCGTCGACGGTGTTGAAGGCCTCATCGCGCACTACTGCGCGGACACTGCCCTCAAACGCCCCGTCACCATCGAAGAGGTGGCGGCGTTCGCGGTGCACCTCGCTTCCGACGCCGGTGCCGGCTTCACTGGCGGCACCATCTCCATCGACGGCGGGGACAGCTACTACTAGCCGCAACGTCGTCGGCTCGGCCGACCCCTCCGGGTCGCCCTCGCCTCCTTTGGTGCGGATTCTTCCGTTCGGTCGCTCGTCCCTCGCTCCCTCGGGAGCTCCCCGACCCGATTGCGGTCAGCCCCCTCACCCCCACCTAGGTTGAATCCGAGCAATGGAGATGCCACAAATGACTGATCCGAGACAAGCTGAGAATTACCCGGCATTCGACGGGAAGATCGGCAAGGTTTTTGCCACTTCGGAACCCTCGTGGCCCGATCGGCCAACGGCTCCCCCAGGCGCGCCGAATATAGTCATCGTGCTAGCCGACGATCTGGGCTTCAGCGACCTCGGTTGTTACGGCTCGGAGATCCCGACGCCGGCAATCGATGCGCTCGCCGACAACGGCATCCGATTCTCGAACTTTCACGTCACACCGCTGTGCTCGCCGACCCGAGCCGCGCTGCTGACCGGGCTCAACTCTCACGCTGCCGGTATGGGGTTGGTGGCGAACGCCGACCCGGGGTTCCCGGGCTACGCGTCGGAGTTGCCCCGCAACCAGCCATCCCTGGCCGAGACACTCAAGACCAACGGCTACGCCACCATGGCTGTCGGCAAGTGGCACCTGTGCAAGGAATCAGACCTGTCGCCTGCCGGCGACAACCACTCCTGGCCGCTGCAGCGCGGGTTCGACCAGTACTACGGCTTCCTCGAGGCACTCACCAACTTCCATCAACCACACATGATGTACGAGGGCAACAGCGTCATCGACACCGACCAGTACCCCGACGACTACTACCTCACCGATGACCTGACCGACCGGGCCTGCCGCATGATTCGTGAGGTCAAGACCACCGACCCTGACAAACCCATCTTCATGTACTACGCCCACGGTGCAGTACATGCGCCGTTGCACGCAAGGGCCGCCGACATCGCCCGACACCGAGGCAACTATGGCAAGGGCTGGGATCGACTCCGCGAAGAGCGTCTGGCGCGCCAGATCGACCTGGGCATCGTTCCTCCTGGAACCGAACTGCCGCCCCGGAACACTGAGCTCAACGAAGACGTGCAGGAATGGGACTCCCTGCCTGAACGCGAACGCATCGTGATGGCTCGGTACATGGAGGTCTACGCCGCCATGGTCGAGACGATCGACCAGAGCGTCGCCCGCCTTCGCGCCGAGCTCGAGGCGCTCGGGCAACTCGACAACACCATCTTCATCTTCACCAGCGACAACGGAGCTTCGCGTGAAGGTCGCGACCGAGGCACGACCTCCTACTTCAGCCATGGGGGCACTGGTGTGAACAGCACCGAGGTGACCGACGAGATGCTGGAGAACCTCGACGACATCGGAGGGCCGACCACCTGGCCCCACTACCCGCGCGGCTGGGCGATGGCATGCAATACACCGTTCCGTCTCTACAAGATCACCGCGCATCGTGGCGGCCATTCAGTGCCGTTCATCTACTCATGGCCCGCGGAGGCCGAGGAATCGGACCACGTTCTCCGCACCCAGTACGCCCACATCACCGACGTCATGCCGACCCTGGTGGACGTGTTGGGTCTGGAACTCCCAACCGAACGGGAAGGCAAACCGGCCGAGCCACTGGCCGGCACTTCCTTCGAGCCCATCCTGGCCGACCCTGACGCGCTGTCCGACCACACCGAGCAGTACTACGAGTGCATCGGCCATCGCAGTTACTACCGCGATGGCTGGTCGGCGGTGACGTTCCACGAACACCAGACCCCCTTCTCCGAGGACAACTGGGAGCTCTACAACGTCGCCGAAGACCTCAATGAACTGCACAACCTCGCTTCAGCCGAACCCGAGAAGCTGGCCGAGCTGGTCGATGCCTGGGATGACGCCGCCTGGCAGAACCGGGTCTATCCCCTCGATGAAGGCGTTCGGCTGATCCGTGCGCTCAAGCCACCAGAACACGATCTGTTGTCGAGACCGATGCGGATACTTCCAGGGTCCCCGACGGTCGAGCGCTACCGCTCAGCCCAGGTCATCGACGGACGGTCGTTCTCGGTCGCGATCGAGTTGGACCACCGGCCAGGGGACCAAGGGGTGCTGCTCGCGCATGGGGGCCAGGAAGCCGGCTACGTCATGTGGGTGGAGGATGGTCAGCTGTGGTTCGAGGTGAACGAGGCCGGGCATCCTCACCGACTTGCTCCCATCCAGCTCGACGGGGCCTGCCGGCAGATCGTCCTCGACGTCGAGGCCCCAGGCGGACGCACGTGGAACATCGAGGTGAGTGTCGATGGAAGCGCAGGGATCTCAGCGCAAGGGTTGCACCCACCTGCCGGGTTCCTACCATTCGAGGGAATCGACGTGGGCGTCGACCGCAGGTCGCCCGTGTCGTGGGACCTGTACTCGCGCCGGGGACCGTTCCCCTACACGGGCCAGATCGACGCCGTTCAGTACTCGCCCGGACCACCGGCGCCAGACGCGGACTCAGTTCGTATCGACGATCTGAGGAAGATCGGCCTGGCGTTGGAGTGAGGCGACCGGCCGCTGGATCAGCCAGAGCTGCCCCGTCCGGCCAGCTCACGGAACAGATGCTCAACGGCCCCGCCGCTGCCCTCGATCTCGGCACCTCGGAAATGACGTTCGAAGAACCAGCCCATGATCACTGAACGGAGCATCTCCCGCGCCTGGACCTCATCGAACCCGGCTAGTTCGCTGGTTGCGATTCCGAGGGCGGCAAGCGCCGAGAAGCTCTCGTCCTGGTACTTCGATCGACGATCGAGAAGGTGAGAGAATTCGGGATGCAACCTGGCTTCCATCGGGACCAGCGCCAAGAAATCGCTGTACTGCGGGAACTGATCGTTCAGCGTTCTAGCGTCGTTGACGATCGCGCCGATCGCCGACTCGAGGGTTGTCACCCCGCTGAAACTCGCACCGAGGTCGGCCCAAATGGCGCTGGAGGTGGTTTCGAAGACCTCTTCGTACAGCTCCGACTTCCCTCCGAAGTAGTGGTAGATGGCGCTTGGAGCCAGATCGGCGTTGGCAGCAACGGTGGTCATCGCGGTGGCTGCATAACCTCGGGTGGCGAACTCGGACCGAGCGACGTCGACAATCCGCTTTCTCGTCGCCGCGCTGTCTACGCCGGGCGGTCGCCCTCTCTTCGACACGAGGCCAGGGTACAGCGGTAGTGGGATCGCTCAAGTTTCCGGAGAACCCCAACGAGTTAACTGCCGGATGGCTCAGCGATGCGCTCGGGTTCGACACCGGACCGTTCGAGCTGACACGTATCGGTGCCGGGCGCGGCAACATGGGCGACCTTGTCTGCGTATCCTTCGAAGCTGATCACCCGTCCATCGTGGCCAAGTTCTCGGCCGACAACCTGGACAGCCTGGCCACGGCAAAACGAAGCGGCCTGAACCAACGAGAGGTCGAGTTCTACCTGAGGATGGCAACTCGCCTCTCGATTCGCTGCCCCGACTGCTACGGAGCCTGGTACGACCCCGAGACCGCCCGTTGCCTCTTGTTGCTGGAGAACATCGAGTCGCCGATCGAACTCGACACGGTCGCCGGCATTGGTGTGGAACGCACGCGACAGGTGCTGGCCGAACTGGCTCTGCTGCACCGCGACGGGTTCCGATACGCCCATGAGGCCTGGCTGGAACAACTGGCCCTCCAAGACATGACCTTCGAGCCGAGGCTGCGAAACCTGTCGTCGATGATCGAACGCGGCTGGCCGAAACTCATGGACCTCTGTGGCGACCTCGTACCCGCGGCCATGGGTCTCGACCTGGCCCCTCGCCTCGTAGACATGATGCTCGGCATGGCTGACCTCCCGACGACCTTTGTTCACGGCGACGCCAAACCGGACAATCTGGTGGCGACCGGGCATGCCGGGTCTGACGGCGAGCAGATGGTGGTGTTGGATTGGCAGGCGGTCGGTAAGGGTCCGCCGTGCTGGGACGTGGCTTCGATCATGATCAACTGTCTGACCGTCGAGGACCGACGCGCATACGAGGACGAGTTGCTCTCGTCGTACCCTCACGACCTAGAGGGCTATTCCGAAGCGCTGCTGTTCGGTCTAGTCGTGGCCACAGCCCTCACGTTGCTCGGCGACCCGTCCCAGCCGCGCCGCGAGCAGTTGATTCGAACGGTGGCGACCCGATCGGTCGCTGCATTACAGGACCATGGCAAAACGTGAGGAGTTTGTTACCGGCGCGCCTCGCCAAGTCGACGGCTCAGCGGCTCACAGCCGCGTCTCTGCTCGCCGGTTTTGCCGCAGGAATCGATGGCACCAGCACGTTCATCGTGTTCCCGGCCATCCGCGACGACCTGGCCAACGGAGATACCGCCTCCGCAACCTGGATCCTGACCATCGTTGGCATCACCAGCGCCGCTGTCCTGCTCCAGGCCGGACGCCTCGCCGACCGTTTCGGCCACAACCGGATTCTCGTCATCTCCGCCCTGACTGCAACGGCTGCGTCATTGCTGTCGGCTGTCGCTCCGACGCTGGGGTTCCTCGTAGGGGCCCGGGGACTCCAGGCCGCAGCACTCGCCGGGCTGGCCGTGAGTTCGATAGCGATCGTGGTGCGCGAATCAGAGCCTTCCAAGCTCGGAGCCTCGCTCGGCAGGTGGGGGTTCTGGACGGCTGTTGCAGGAGTCTTGGGCCCCTTGCTCGCATCGGTCTTCGTGGAGTTCGCCTCCTGGCGATGGATGTTCGCGTTCTCTGCCCCCATCGCTCTTGCGGTGGCACTGCTGGCCTTGCCGAGCTGGGCGAACAGCCACCGTGGATCCCGCCAGGGCGTCATAGATTACCTCGGCACCCTTCTGGCCATGGGTGGCGTCTCCTTGCTCGTCCTGGCTCTACTCGAAGGGAATGACTGGGGCTGGGGCAACCCACAAACGATCGCAGCATTGGTCGCATCGGCGGCGATGCTCTTGGCCGTCGTCCTCCGCTCGCGGACGCACCCAGATCCGATCCTGCCCCTACAGCTGTTCCGCCGACGACGCTTCGTGCTGGGCTTAGCCATAGGATTCGTCTCGTCCATCATGTTCTTCGGCATGTGGTTGGCCCTGTTGTCCTATGCGACGGGCGTCTGGGAGTACGGCATCATCGCGACCGCATTCATTCTTGCGATCATGCCCGGCACCATGGTCCCGATCACCCAACCGGCGGGCCGCACGGCAGACAGGCACGGCGCCCGGGGAATCATGACATTCGGGGCTCTGATGTTCAGCGCCGGTTTTGCTGCCACCGCGTTGCTTGTGGGCGCCGAGCCGGCTTGGCCGCTGTTGCTACCCGCCGTGGTCGCGGGGGGCGTCGGAATGGGAACAATCCTCCCCAACACCATGAACGTCGGCACGAGCGCGCTCGAGCCGGAGGTAGTCGGTACGGGCGCAGCACTCCTCCAGACAACTTCACGCATCGGTGCCGGGCTGGGCTCGGCACTCGTGGTCGCGATACTCGAGGCAGGAACGATCGGTGAGGTCGAAACCCATCAACGGTCGTTGTGGCTGATCGTGATCGCCGGGTTGGTGACCGCGGTGCTGTGTTCGTTCATCACACCCCTCCAGTCGGCGCGCCCGCCGCAGAACTCTCATGGACCACCCCAAGGGGCAGCTGTACCCTCGACAGACGAGGACGCGCGATGAGACAGCCATGAGAACTGACTACGGCCGGTTCACCGTTCGGCCATACACGCCGCACCTGGGAGCCGACGTCGACGCCGTGCACCTCGGCGATTTCGACGACGAACTGATCAAGCTCCTGCACGACGCCTGGATGGACTGGAAGGTGCTCTTCTTCCACGACCAGGACATCACCGCAGACGATCACCGAGCCTTCGCTCTCCAGTTCGGTGAGATCGACAAACACCCGTACCTGGATGCCGAGGGCGACATGGCCGTCATCGACAACGCCGAGTCGCCAAGGAGCCGCTCCCCGTGGCACACAGATGCAACGTTCCGGAGCGAGCCGCCGTATGCGTCATTCCTGATCGCCCGCATTCTCCCGCCTGTTGGGGGCGACACCTGCTTCGGCAACATGGAGCGGGCCTACGAATGCCTCACCGATGAGGTCAAGAGCCAGATCGACGGTCGGACTGCCACCCATAGTGTTGCGATCAACTTCGCTCGCCACCTGAGTGGCCGCGACCTCGAGGTAGAACTCGAGAAGTTTCCACCCCAACAACATCCGATTGTTCGCACCCACCCGGTAACTGGTCGAAAGAGCCTCTATGTCTCTCGTTCTTTCACCCTGGCGATCGATGACATGGACCCCGTCGAGGGTGAACGGCTGCTCGATCACCTCATCTGCGAGACGCACCGCGTCGAGCACCAGATGCGTTTCCGGTGGCAGGTCAACTCGATGGCGATGTGGGACAACCGCTGCACCCAGCACGCCCCCGTCTACGACTACGGGCCCCACCGCCGCCGTGTCGAGCGCTTCACTCTAGCCGGCGACCGCCCCGCCTGAACTGCCAGCGTGAAGCGCGCACATACGATCCAACCACGCTGGCAGAACCGTCCGAGAGGGAACTGCCGAGCAGGAACCATGAGCAGGTTTCAAGGAAAAGTCGTAATCGTCGGCGGGTGAGGCCGGCGGGATCGGACGGGCCGGGGCGCGATCGTCGCGTCCGAAGTCGGGTCTCGATGTCGAGAATCAGTCCTCAAATACATTCGCAGGAATTAATTGACGATCTGTTCTATTCGTGGTGGACTGTCCCGAACGCGGCGCCACGTCCTACGCGTCCGAACCCTGGGGGGATCCATGAGGGAGTCTCGACTTCTGAAACTGCTGGCGATTCTTTTTGCCTTTGCCCTGATCGCTGCGGCGTGTGGTGATGACGACGACGAATCGTCGGAACCCGCAGAGGAGCCAGCCGAAGAACCCGCAGAGGAACCGGCCGAAGAACCGGCGGACGAGCCTGCCGAGGAACCGGCTGATGAGCCAGCCGAAGAAGCCGCTGAGGAGATCGGACCACCCGAGATCGACACGCTGCGGATCTGTCAGGCTCCCTCGTTCACGGGCATGCCGGCCGCCGTCGCGGTGAACCAAGGGTTCCTGGGCGACCGCGGAGTCACAGGCGAATTCATCCAATGCCCCTCCGGGCCGGCCAACGCGGCTGCGCTGATCTCAGGCCAGGTCGACATCGTCGGCAACACGCCCGACAACATGCTGGGCATTCGCAACGCGGACTTCGACGTCGTGATGTTCGGCCAGGTAGTGGACACCCACTTCTTCGACATCGTCGTCAGC
Source organism: Acidimicrobiales bacterium (assembly GCA_051011515.1). Lineage (GTDB taxonomy): Bacteria > Actinomycetota > Acidimicrobiia > Acidimicrobiales > UBA8592 > JBPCTU01. The sequence goes on along the minus strand of JBPCTU010000632.1, from coordinate 7,723 downwards.
AACGGCTTCGGGGAGACCGCCTGCGATCAAGGCGACTGGGAGTGCGTGATGGCCGAGCTGGACGGCACCAACGTGGGCGTCGTGGCACGTGGGGCCGCAGCGGAGCAGATCGCACGGCAGCTCCTCGACTCGGCTGGCTTCGACCCCGAGAACACGACCTACATCGCCACCGGCCTTTCGGGCACGACGCTGGCCGCGCTCAGCTCGGGTGAGGTCGACTGGGCCATCACCTTCGAGCCCGGTCTGACCCAGGCGGAGCTCGATGGCATCGGCTACATACCGTTCGCTCTGCGGGCCGGCGACTTCCCACCCGAACTCGACTGGCCGTCGCTCGTCCTCACTACTTCTCGCGCAGTCTGGGATGCCAACCCCAACGCTGTTCTGCACTATCGCGAGTCCATCGCCGAGGCCATCGCGTGGATGCGCGACCCGGCCAACCGCGACGCCGTACTCGCTGAGATGGCCACGCTACTGGGCACCGAGGGCGAGGTCGCCGAGGCGATCCTCGACAACAACATCGACAGCCTCACCACTACCGGTGAACTCGACCAACCCCGCATTGAGGCCAACGTTGACTACGCAGTCGGTCGTGGGATCCTCGCCGAACCCCAGGAGTTCGGTGAGTTCGCGGTCGGTCCCGATATCGAGGTCATCGTGCCAGATGCCCTGGTACCCGAGACCACCGATGTCCGGATCTGTCAAGCAGCGTCGTTTGGTGGTTTGCCGGCCCAAATCGCTGTGACTCGAGGGATCATGGAATCCAAGGGCCTCAACGGCGAATTCATCGCCTGTGAGTCGGGTCCGGCCAACGCCGCTGCGCTGATAGGAGGCGAGGTCGAATTCGTCGGCAACACGCCGGACAACATGTTGGGCATCCGTAACGCCGACTTCGACGTGGTGATGTTCGGTCAGGTGATCGATACCCACTTCTTCGACATCATCGTGTCGAACGGGTTCGGCGAAATCGACTGCGAGGCCGGCGATTGGGAGTGCGTCATGGCGGCTCTCGATGGCACCAACGTCGGCGTTGTGGCCCGGGGTGCGGCCGCGGAGCAGATCGCCCGCCAGCTCTATGAGTCGGCAGGTCTCGACCCCGAGAACGCGACCTACATCGCGACAGGGCTGTCAGGCACGACGCTGGCCGCTCTGGCCTCCGGCGAGGTCGACTGGGCCATCACCTTCGAACCCGGCTTGAGCCAGGGCGTTGTTGATGACATCGGCTATCTGCCGTTCAACCTCCGTGGCGGCGATGGACCGCCCGAGCTGGACTGGCCATCGTTGGTGTTGACCACTTCGAGGACTTTCGCCGACGCCAACCCGAACACGACGGCGCTGTATCGTGAAGCGATCCGCGAGGCCATGGACTACATCCGCAACCCCGCGAACCGAGAAGACGTCCTCGCCGAGATGGCGGCCTTCCTCGGCGTTGAAGGCGAGCTCGGGGAGAAGATTCTCGACGACAACGTCGGCAGCTTCTCGCTGAACGCTGCGCTCCAGCAGGCACGACTGGAGAACAACGTTGCCTACGCCGTCGGCCGAGGCATCCTCGAGGAGCCACAGGAGTTCTCGGAGTTCGCCGTGGTCGTCGGATGACCCGCACCTGATCCCCTCCCCCGGTCGGCCAGCACCGTTCCGGCCGACCGGGCAGTGGAAGTAGGGTCTGACAAGAGGCGATGAGGTAACGAATCACCAACTCAGCCGGGGGGAAAGTGGACGCGGCACCATCAGTGGAACTGGATGACGTCACGCTGATTTTCGGTGGCGATCATCCCAACGACGAGCCCGTGCTTGCCGTGTACGAGATCAACTTGTCGATCCCCGCGGGTCAGTTCGTAGCGGTTGTCGGACCAAGTGGTTGCGGCAAGACGACGATCTTGAACATGTTGGCCGGGCTGATCCCCGCCACCCGAGGTTCCGTGAAGCGACACGGCAAGGATGTCGACGGCCCGAGCCGCGACATCGGCTACATGCTGGCCCGATCTGCGCTCAGCCCGTGGCGCACAGCTCGCAAGAACGTTGAGTTCGGGCTGGAGATCCGTGGGGTCCCGAAGGCCGAGCGCAAGGAACGGTCGATGGAGCTGTTGACAAGGCTACGACTCGAGGGCTTCGCCGATGCTTTCCCAGCCCAACTGAGCCAGGGCATGAACCAGCGAGTTGCGATTGCACGAACGCTGGCTATCGACCCGGACCTCTGGTTGATGGATGAACCGTTCGGTGCCCTGGACGCTCAAACCCGGCTGACGGTGCAGTCAGAGTTCGTGCAGATCTGGGAGAACGACGAGCACAAGACCGTGATCTTCGTCACCCACGATCTGGAAGAAGCCGTGTTGTTGGCAGATCGGGTGATCGTGATGACTGCCAGGCCGGGCCGGATCAAGTCCGACACGATCGTCGACCTACCCCGGCCGCGGGTGATCGACGAGCTGCGCTTCGACGACGCTTTCAAAGACGCCGAACACAAGATCTGGGAAGAGCTACGAGACGAGATCGTCTAGCTCAGACCCACTACACACATTGGGAGGAGAACAGCCATGGCTCGAACTGAGGATGTGATCCGCGAGGCCGACATGGCCGACGTGACCGAGACCGGCGAAGGCATTCCAACCGAGATTGATGTCCGCGCCATGATGGGGCCGCGAGAATCCATGTGGAGCTACCGCATGCGCAAGCTCGACATCGGCGTCCAGCTGGGCCGCATCGCGATCGTCCTGCTCATTTGGTGGTTGTGGTGGTCCGAGACCGTCTGGAATGGGTGGGACTCGTTCTCGGTCTTCGGCGTCCAGCCGTTCCCGAACGTTCCGGAAACGTTTCGCGCCAGCCCATACGCCAGCTGGGTGTACCTGACCGAGATCTACCACGAAAAGCTTTTTTGGGAAGAGCTGTGGGTGACGTTGAAGGAGGCGTTTGTCGGCTTCGCGATAGCGGCGGTTCTGGGCGTCGCGGTTGGCTTGATGCTCGGGCGCTTCCGTCGGACGTCGAAGATCTTCGGGCCGTTCATCGTCATCATCAACGCGATGCCCAAGATCGCGTTCTTGCCCCTGATTCTGGTGATCTACGGCGTTGGCGAGATGTCGAAGATCGTCCTCGTTGTGTTGATCTCGTTCTTCATCGTCGAGGTACCGACTCAATCGGCGGTCGCGCTGGTGAACCCGGACTTAACCATGGTGGCGCGAACTATGGGGGCGTCGGAGCGCCAAATCTTCGCCAAGGTGACCCTGCCCGCAATCTTGCCGGCCGTGATGGGCGGGCTGAGATTGGCGGCGATCGTCGCGGTGCAGGCAGCGGTGTTCGGCGAGATCTTCGCGGCACGACGAGGGTTGGGCCAGCGATTGATAACCAGCGCCAACCAGCTGAACTACGACGTGTTGTTCGCGCTCGTGTTCGTGCTGGCGCTGATTGCGTTGATCCTGAACGGCCTGATCGGAGCGGCGGAGCGGTACTTCCTGCGGTGGCAGACCGACGAACAGTCCACCCAGGTCGTATCGCTGTAGTGCGAGCAGGGCTCAGCCGCCCAACGGTGATCTAACCACACCCTGGTTCTGCCAGCGTGAAGTGTGCGCGGGTGCGCGCTTTACGCTGGCAGAAGCCGTGGCGAGGCGCGTTCAGACCGGTGCGTCGCCGACAACTTCAGTGCGATGCATCAGTCGATGCTCTTCGTAGTCGTACACGCCGTAGTGCTGCACACAGCGGTTGTCCCAGATGACCAAATCGCCAATCCCCCACGACCACCGACAGGTCAGCTCGGTGCGTGTGGCCTGACCGAAAAGAAATGAGAGCAGCGCATCGCTTTCCGCGCTCTCGAGCTCGTTGATTCGCCGAGTGAACGTCTCGTTCACGTACAAGGCCCGTCGACCTGTGACGGGGTGGGTCCTGATGACCGGGTGGGTCGCGTCCCAGCCCTCGCGGCCTCCCTGGATCGTGCCTCCCTCGAGCGGCAGCTTCTGACCGGAATGGAAGGCGGTGAGCCCCGACAGGAAATCCTTCATCGCCTCGGACAGCACGTCATACGCGGCGTACTGGTTCGCCCACATCGTGTCTCCGCCCGCAGTCGGCACAATGAGGGATCGGAGAATGCTCAGAGAAGGGGGCGTCGGCGACCACGAAACATCGGTGTGCCATATGTCGGCCCGAATCCCGCCTCGACTGTCGAGAACTGCGATGTCGGGATGACCAGCATCGGCGTTGGTGGGTAGGTACTCGACCGGAGGCCGGACGCCCCCAAGCGCCTCGGTGAGCCTCCGATGCTGGTCGTCGTCGAGTTGCTGGCCGGGGAAGGCAACGATGCCGTACTCGATGATGGCCGACTCGATCGTGGCGACATTCTCGGGTCCGAGATCAGTCAAGTCGATTCCGGTCACGGCGGCGCCCAACGACCCCGCGAGACGGCGCACCTGCATGTCGGACGTCATCCGCCAGATCCTACGGCACTTGTCGGGGCTGGTCCTGAGGTGTCCCGCTCCCGGTCCCCTGGTATGGGGCCGGTTTGCGGTCGGTCAGCTGCGTGGGGTAACTTGGCCTGAACCTGTCCCCGAGAACCGTTCTGCCAGCGTGAGGTGTCCCTCCGTGCACACTTCACGCTGGCAGAAGGGGTCTTGCGGTGTGGCACGTGCGGAGGCGGAACGAACGAGCGACAATGTGACATGAGCGAGCTCACACTGACCCCAGCCAGCGGGTCCGTCGGCGCCTACGTGGAGGGCGTCGACCTCCGTTCCGTCGGCGACCTTCATGATGCGATCGTCGAGGCGTGGCACACGTACGGCGTGCTGTTCTTCCGCAACCAGAACTTGGACCTCGACGAGCAGGCTGCCGCTGCACAGATCTTCGGCGAGCCCGAGTTCTTCGAGTTCGCCCCCGCAGTCAGCGAAGACCAGCCGATGGTTCACCGCATCGAGGAAGCGGCCGGTCGGCGCTTCGGCGGCATCTCGACGTGGCACACCGATGCCACGTGGCTCGAGCGACCGCCCCGAGGCTCGATGCTCCAGGCCATCAAACTGCCTGCTGTGGGCGGCGACACGTTGTTCGCCAGTGCATCCCGAGCGTTCGAGAACTTGTCGGCGCCTGTGCGGACACTGATCGACGAACTGACGGCCACCCACCATGGCGGCGAGGCGCTGACCAGAGCTGCCAACGGCCTCGGCATCACGATTCCCGAGGCACCAGTGGTCCACCCGGTGGTTCGCACCCATCCCGGCACTGGTGCTCGGTGCCTGTTTGTGAACGGGCTGTTCACCCAGCGCATCAATGAGCTGACCCCTCGCGAGAGCCGAAGTCTGCTTCCGATGTTGTATGACCAGTTCAAAGATCCTGAGGTTCAGTGTCGGTTCCATTGGGAGCCGGGCGATGTCGCGATCTGGGACAACCGAGCCGTTCAGCACTACGCCTGCCCCGACTACGACGAGGCGCGTCTGATGCACCGCGTGGTCCTGGCCGGCGACGAGGTCACCGGCCTCTAACCACCGGCTGCGCGCCACATCGCGTTCTGCCAGCGTGAAGTGTGCGCTGGCGCGCGCTTTACGCGGGCAGAACAAGGGAATACCGTCTCCGGCGCAGACGCACACCAACAATCGTTGGCGTGCGCATCAAAAACCCATGACGCCGTAGGACCTTGCGAACGTCGGATCCAACTCCATGGCCGGCGTCTTCTTCGCCTCGTTCATGATGGCCATCATCGCCGGCCCCCGCTCCGTAGACAGCGAGAGCTGCACCGGTTCACCAACCATGCCTCCCCGCACCCAATCGACCCAAGCCTGCTCCTCAGCGTTCAATGCGAAGCCGGTCGGCGCCGACAGCCCCCCACTCAATGCGTCCGAGAGGAACCGCAGGGCTTCGGGCACTCTTCTTGCGAAGCTGGTTCCGACGTGATCGGCCCATCTGACGAGGTGAAACTCATGGCGAACGTCGAGGTCCCAGAGAGTTCGGTGCATGAACTCGGCCCCGTCGTGCAGGTTGAGGGAATCCTGATCGCCGCATTCCAGGTAGATCTCCAGCCCACTCTCGCGAATCGTCGTTGCGTTCTCGGTTGCGATGTTGGCCGGATTGTCCGCCGCCCACCGGTCCTGATCGACCGGGTCGCCCCATAGCGCATGGTCAACGTCGGCGAATCGATAGAAGGAGTTCCGCGGCGTCGCTTCGTCGCGACGTAACCCCGGCTCGATGGCGGGTTCAAGCGCGGCGATCGCAGCGAACTGATCGGGACGTTTCAGAGCAATCTTCAGCGTTCCGAAGCCCCCCATCGACCTTCCTGTCATGACCGAACCCGCCGGGTCAGTTCGGGTGTTGAACCGGTCGGCCATGATCGTCGGAAGTTCCTCGGCGATGAAATCCTCCCAATCGCCTCCGTACCAGCTCAATGGGCCCGTCGAGGCCGTCACGAACACCATGGGAACGATTTCACCGTCAGCCCACGCGGCTTCGATGAACGGAAGGTCGCCTTCCAACTTCGAGCGGTCCCCACCCCCGCCGTGCAGAACCCGACACAGCGGCAGCGACGCACCGCCGGGGTCGAACCCCGGAGGTGTGACAACTGCCAAGGGAACCGGCGCTCCGACCGTCTCGGCCTCAACATCGATCAAGTGCAGCTTGGCGTCGCCCATGCGCAGACTCTAATGACCCACCGCCCGGTCGTCGCTAGATGCGGGCCGAGCTGGTTCGGAGCCTGCATCGGATCGACTGAACGGAGCGCTTGGCCGTCAGAGCCGGAGCTGACGCAGCGCCGCCTCGATGGCTGCAACCGCCTCGTTTCGATCCGACCAGACCTGCGACTCCCAGATGGGCACGACCTGGAAACCAACAGCCGCCATGGCTGCCTGTCGCTTGGCGTCGTCGGCGCTGGATGAGAGCGACCAGTGGTGGGCGTCGGACTGAACCTCGATGAGCAACGGCGTGTCTCCCAGGCGAAAGTCGACGCGTCCCAGCCACTGCCGGCCGCCCACGTCGACCTGACGCCGGACTCGAGGAAGGTCCGCTCGCTGAAGGATGGAGTTGAGTCGCGACTCGAGGCCGCTCTCGGGTGGGACATAGCCGGACCCGCGACGCTCGACGCACATTCGCAATGGCCGGATACCCCGGCGACCTCGTTTGTCGAGGTCGGCCAGAACCAGGTCAAGCGACGAATAGTCCACCAGCCGCATGGTCCATGCCCGGTCCAACCATCGTTCGACTCGCCCGATCGGCGCGCTCGCGGCAACATCGGCGAGAGCGCGGGCCGGAGTGACTATGGGAAAGCCCAGATGAGTCGTCACATGGTGCGGTGGCATCTTGCGAGTTTCGTGAGAGACGAGTCCATCGCCGCCCAGCTTGCTTCCGTTCGCGGCTCGCATGCGGGTGACATGAATCGGATCGAGGCTCGAGTTGACAACGTTCCACAACACCAACGCTGAGTCGTGACTGACGACAGCTCCAGGCCCGGCGCGCAGCAGTCGAGCCATCGCTCGGTAAAGAAGCGTTGCCGGAGCCCCTGCAACGCCGAATACGGAGCGGGCCTCGCGAATCCAACGAGGTGTCCTGAATTCTCGTCTGAGCTGCGCCAAGGTCGCGAAACTCCGGCCCTGATGGGTGGCGACGACGCCGTGTTGGCGACGCGCGAGGTGAAGTAGTTCTTGAGCGGTGTTGGCGGTCACAAGACCCTCCGTCCAACAGAGAGACAGGAGGGGGAAGCCACCCAAACGTTACTGGGCGCCGCTGACAGCCCCATAGGCGCACCTGCCAGCGTAAAGCGCGCACC